>CATLIJ010000040.1 GCA_949948825.1 uncultured Clostridiaceae bacterium | reverse complement strand
TTTATAAAGAGATTGCCATGCTGCGGCAAAAACCGGAGGAGGTGCTGGGAATGTATTCCGAAGCTTTGAGAATATTGGATCAAAATACCATTAAGTATATGATTGATGAACTTCAAAAGGATCTGGAGGAAAAAGATATCGCTTTGGAAGAGAAAGATTCCGCATTAAAGAAGAAAGACTTTATGTTAAGAAAGAAAGATACTGCGTTAAAAGAAAAAGACTCTGCTCTAAAAGAAAAGGACTCTGCTCTAAAAGAAAAGGACTCCGCCCTGAAAGAAAAGGATTCTGCCCTGAAAGAAAAGGACTCCGCCCTGAAAGAAAAGGATTCTGCCCTGAAAGAAAAGGACTCTGCCCTGAAAATGAAAGACATCCAGATTGAGGAGCTGAAAAAACAACTGCAAACTTTTAAACGCCAATAAAAATCAAAAACACCAATCTCGACAGAAATCAATCAACAAAAATCGCAGTTTCCTAATAAAAAAACATTCCATTTGACGTTACCTGACGACATGATATTGCTCCCATGAACTGTAACCTTTATTGACATTTCCCCCTCCCGGTGCTACACTTATGTCATCGAAAAAATCAGGAGAATACAAATTATGTTAGATGGAAAAAAAGTATTGTTCAGTGGTATGCAGGCAACCGGGAACCTGACTTTAGGCAACTATCTGGGAGCCCTGAAAAACTGGATTCAGATTGCAGATGAATACGAAACCTTTTATGGAGTGGTGGACATGCATTCCATTACCATACGTCAGGACCCGGCTGAACTGCGCCGCAGAGCCAGAACCTTGCTTACTTTGTATATTGCCGCTGGGCTTGATCCGGAGAAAAACTGCATTTATTATCAGTCCCACGTAACCGGACATGCAGAGCTTGCCTGGATTTTAAACTGCTTTACCTATATGGGCGAATTGAACCGCATGACTCAGTTTAAAGATAAAGCTGCCAAGCATGCGGACAATATCAATGCAGGGCTGTTTACCTATCCGGTTCTCATGGCAGCTGACATTCTGCTGTATCAATCCGATGTGGTTCCTGTGGGCATTGACCAGATGCAGCACCTGGAGATTACCCGTGACATTGCCGGACGCTTCAATTCCATATATGGCGATGTATTTACCATTCCGGAAGCATACATTGGCAAGGTGGGAGCAAAGATTATGAGTCTGCAGGATCCTTCCAAAAAGATGTCCAAGTCTGATGACAACCCCAATGCCAGCATCTATCTGATGGATGATCCGGACACAATCATGCGCAAATTCAAACGGGCAGTGACAGATTCAGAAGCTTGCGTCCGCTACTGTGACGAGCAGCCGGGAATCCACAACCTTATTGACATTTACTGTGCCTGCACTGGCAAGACTCCGGCAGAGACAGAAAAAGAATTTGATGGCAAAGGCTATGGGGACTTTAAGACAGCAGTAGGTGAAGCAGTGGTCAGTGTATTAAAGCCCCTCCAGGACCGTTTTGCCGATTTAAGCAAAAACAAGGACTATCTGAATACGATCATTAAAAACAACGCGGAAAAGGCACAATATATTTCCAACAAAACTCTCCGGAAGGTACAGAAAAAAATCGGTTTCCCGGAACGGGTCCGCTGACTGTGTCTTACCGTTTTGGGCGCAGCAGTTCAGACGGCATGAAAACAGTTGCTTTTGGACTGTCAGATCAAAAATGTTTATGACTTTTCATACAGAATTGGATTTTCATGTATGAAAAGTCTTTTTTGTTTCATATCATTTATACAAAGTCTGATTTCCAGCAGCCATGTCCTGATATAACATGATGTTAGTCCCAGGTTCAAAAATCCTCTTGCAAGCAAGCTTGCATCGGATTTTTTGACCTTTTGACCCTAGTACTGCATTATACTGCATTGTACTGGCATACCTGGATATGGGCTGTCTGGCAGGAAAAAGAGAGGCAGCATGAACAACTGGTATCAGTCATCAAAAGAAACGGTTTTGCAGCAGCTTAAGACATCCGAACAGGGACTGACCTCCCGCGCAGCAAAGGCAACTCTGGCACAGGTAGGAGAAAACACGCTGAAAGAACAGACCCACAAAAAAGCTTGGCAGGTATTTCTGGAACAGTTTCAGGATCTTCTGGTCATTATTCTTATGATTGCTGCTGTAATCTCCATGGTATCTGACAATGTGGAAAGCACCATTGTTATTTTTGCTGTTATTTTGTTAAATGCAGTCCTTGGCACAGTACAGCATCAGAAAGCACAGAAATCTCTTCAAAGCCTGAAGGCTCTGTCCTCCCCTGCAGCACGTGTCCTCCGGGACGGGCAGACAGTGGAAATTCCCTCTTCCCAGGTAGTTCCCGGAGACATTCTTTTTTTGGAAGCCGGAGATCTGGCTGTGGCTGACGGCCGTCTTCTGGAGTGCCATAATCTGATGGTCAATGAAAGCTCTCTTACCGGTGAATCAGACAGTGTGGAAAAGCAGGCAGATGTGATAAATCAGAACTCTGTCCCTCTGGCAGAGCAAAGCAATATGGTCTTTTCCGGCTCTCTTATAACCGGAGGCCGCGCAATAGCTGTAGTTACTGCCACTGGAATGGACACGGAAATCGGAAAAATCGCCTCTCTGATGAATGCCACAGAGGAAAAAAAGACACCCTTGCAAATCAGTCTGGATCAATTCAGCAGCCGCCTTGCCGCTATGATTCTGCTGATCTGTGCATTGGTTTTTATCTTAAGCTTATACCGGAAAACCCCTCTTTTGGATTCTCTGATGTTTGCCGTTGCTCTGGCCGTAGCTGCGATTCCGGAAGCCCTGGGTTCCATTGTAACCATTGTCCAGGCTATGGGTACACAGCGCATGGCAAAGGAGCATGCCATTATCAAAGATTTAAAGGCAGTGGAAAGCCTGGGCTGCGTATCTGTGATCTGTTCGGATAAAACCGGCACCCTGACCCAAAACCGCATGAGTGTTCAGGAGGTCTATACAGAAAACCGGCTGCTCCCACCCTTTCGCCTTAACTCCTGCCACCCGGTACACCGCCGGCTGCTTTATGCTGCAGTTCTGGCCAATGATGCCATACCAGCTCCCGATTCTCCCCAGCCCCAAAAGACAGACCAGCGCCGCACCCAAACCCTCTCGCCTTCTTCTTTGCCCCGCCAGCTGGGAGACCCAACTGAGACTGCTTTGCTGGAAATGGCAGAAGCTGCTGGTCTTAATGTATGCCAGTTGCGGGAACAGTTTCCCCGTCTGGAAGAGATTCCTTTTGACTCCTCCAGAAAGCGCATGAGCACAGTCCATCAGATTGGTGAGCAGACTCTTTTGTTTACAAAGGGAGCTTTGGATGTTTTGTTGGAACATACCTCTCAGATCCTGACCACAGCAGGTCCGCGGCCTATGACCGGAGCACTGAAGCAGAAAATTCTGGAGCAGAATGAAAGCTGGTCCTCCCAGGGTCTGCGGGTTCTTGCCATGGTATACAAAGAGATTTCCCTGTCTGTTGGTTATGATCCGTCGTGGGAACAGGATTCTATTTTCCTTGGCATGGCTGCCATGATGGACCCGCCCCGCATCGAATCCCGGACTGCTGTGTCCAATGCCCGCCGCGCCGGAATCCGCCCGGTGATGATCACTGGAGATCACAAGGTTACTGCTGCTGCCATTGGGGAAAAAATCGGTCTGTTCCGAAAAGGAGACCTGGTGATCACAGGCGCTGAGCTGGATGCCATGGAAGACTGCCAGCTTCTGGAAAATTTAAAAAGAATCTCAGTCTATGCACGCGTCTCCCCGGAGCATAAAATCCGTATTGTAAATGCATGGCAGTCCTGCGGCAACATTGTGGCCATGACCGGAGACGGGGTCAATGATGCACCAGCCCTCAAAAAGGCGGACATTGGCGTAGCCATGGGAATCACTGGCACAGAGGTATCCAAAGATGCGGCTTCCATGATTCTTACAGATGACAACTTTGCCACAATCATCAAGGCAGTTGCCAATGGAAGAAATGTATACCGAAACATACGCCATGCCATCCAGTTTCTCCTGTCTGGCAATATGGCAGGGATCTTAAGCGTGCTTTACACCTCTCTCGCCGCTCTTCCCATGCCCTTTGCCCCGGTTCATCTGCTTTTCATCAATCTGCTGACAGACTCCCTTCCGGCGATTGCCATTGGCATGGAGCCGCAGGAGGAGGGACTTTTAGATCAGCCGCCCCGGAATCCCCACGAGGGAATCCTCACCAAAAGATTTCTTGTAAACCTTTTGCTGCAGGGAGGTCTGATCGCTGTATGTACTATGTTTGCCTTTCACTTGGGCCTGGAAACCGGAGGTGCGGGGACTGCCAGCACCATGGCATTTGCCACCCTGACTCTGGCCCGCCTGCTGCACGGCTTTAACTGCCGCAGTGAGCATTCCATTATACGCCTGGGATTCTTTGGAAATCTGTGGAGTGTCATGGCCTTTGAAGCTGGCGTAGTTCTTTTGATGGCAGTATTGTTCCTTCCCGGACTTCAGGTCCTTTTTGCCGTGGCAGACCTAAATCTGCCGCAGCTTTTGACCATTCTCATCTTTGCCCTGATTCCCACAGCTGTCATCCAGGCAGCAAAAACCCTGCGAGAAGCCCTGGGATAGCCCGATGGAAATAACCTTCCTTTTCGCTGGTCTGCTTTCCCGAAAGTACAAAGGATAAATCCTAACTGTTCAGACAGCTGAAAAATTGACATGAATCTTGAGCGTCAAGCCCGCTTGTAAGCCAAAATCCATGTCAATTTCCACATTGGATGGACATTCGATGCTACTTGTCCGGCTCTCCCGAACAAGAAAATGCCCCCTGGCCTCTAATCTATGACCGTGTACTCAAACATTTCATATTTAAGCTTTGTTCCTTCTCCAATATCCTCCGGCAGCAGAGCACGGGCTACCAGCTTTAAGTCCTCTTCTGGCTCATCCACCCGCCGGAGCCTTGCATAATCCCCGTCAATCTGTTCCACCACATACTCATAAGGTCCCATTACAGCAGAGCCTCCTCCCACTCCTTCTCCTTAAAGCCCACCAAAACCACATTCTCCCCTACTGCCAGGGGACGCTTTACCAGCATTCCGTCACTGGACAGAAGAGCCAGCTTGTCCTCTTCCTCCATGTCCGCCAGCTTGTCCTTCAGCCCCAAATCCCTGTACTTCATCCCGCTGGTGTTAAAAAATCTCTTGATATCCAGTCCGGATCTTTTGATCCACTCCCGCAGCTCTTCCTTCGTGGGATTCTGTTCCACGATATGCCGATCATCAAAAGCAACGCCCTTATCCTCCAGCCATTTTTTCGCCTTTTTACAGGTACTGCACTTGGGATATTCAATAAATAACATTATTCTGACCTCCTTAATTGATAAAATCCTCCCGCGCCGGAGTAAACACATCTAAAAGCACTGTATCCTCCAGCACCTGAATCCCATGAACTGCATCTGGCTTCACATAATAGGTATCCCCTGTATGAAGCTCCTGATTTTCACACCCTTCCTCCTCATAAATCAGACTTCCAGATACAATATATCCAATCTGCTCATGGGGATGAGAATGCTTTGCCCCGACAGCTCCCTTGGGAAAATGCAGCTCAACTGTCATAAGCTTGTCACTGTAAGACAAGATCTTCCGCGTCACGCCTCCCCCTAAATCTTTGGCCTTCACTTCTTTATTTTCTGTAAACATGTTTTAATTTCCTCCCTTCGGATAACATTTTCATTATACTATTTTACTGCCATGATTACAACTGCTCTTTTTCCTCCTTCCCATAAGGGAGAAACATCCTTCGAAGCCACACCAATGCCAATAAAAGCAATCCTCCAAAGAACAAAACCGCTCCAAGGGCAACTGTTATAAGCAATGTCTGAGTAATCCGCTCCCACAGGGAAACCTGCTCTGTCTCTGAAGCTGGCTGCGTCTCTTCTGTCTGCACGGTCCCCCTTTGGAACTCCTCGATTTCAGGTTCCCTTTCCTTCTCTGGCTCCTCTGCCTTAACCGGCTCATAAACTGCGCTTGTCCTCCACGCCCGGTAAGCAGGAAGCTTCACAATCCCTTTATAAAGCAGTTCATAATCCCGCACCAGCTTTTGACCAAATGCCTCTGCCTTCCGGCAGATCTCGCCGCTTCCATCTTCATAGGCATCCCCGTCCCACCGGATTCCCAAAATCCGGTACTCCTCTGAGGCTGCCCCTATTTCCTCCAGCAAAAGCTCCTCGCACCCATCCAGCCGGGGCGTCTCCTCACTTCCAGATATCAAATGTCCCTTCAGCCAATAAATCCCCGCATCATATCCATGAAAAGTCACCGGAAAATAAAATCCATCCTGCCATTCCTCCTGAATGACAGCCTTCTCTGCCAGCTGGCATACCACCTCTACTGGCTGGCCTCTCTCCCATACAGTCACCACAGCGGTCTCCGGAACCTTGGACATACCCTCTACCTGACCGCAGAATCCCTCCTCCTCTACAAGCTCTTCTCTGGCTGGAATTGTAACTGGCTCTGTTTCCCAGGAAATCAGCTCATATTGTGTTCCATCCTCTGCTGTATAATTCTCCTCCGGGGCCGGACAGTCTTCTGGTCTGTCCCAAAGTCTGGAGTTGATTGTCACTGTATTCTGTTCTTCCAGGTCCGGCTCCTGCTCCATGGCCTGTACCTGCATATTGCCAACCACAAACAGCTGAATCAAAATCACTCCTGCCCACAAAAGCATCTGAATGCACTTTACCTTCTGGTCAGCGTGATCACAGCCGTTTTCCTCCTGCATCTGCAGACCTTTGTTTCTCACACATTTTCCCTGTTCTTTTTTCCGTATTTTTTTCAAATAAAAATCCTCCTCTCCTGTGGTATCCTGCTGTTTTCTGCAAATACCAGACATCTGCAGCCTTTTACCTGTAAAGCGTTCATGGAATAACCAGCCAAGAACTGACCAGTCTCACAGAATCCTGTCAAGAACTGACAGAACATTCCTATATGTATTCATGTAACAATTCAGGCGGGGCCTGATTTTTCAAGCCCCAAAAACAAACTCGTATAAATCTTTATACTCCTGGTATGCCGGATACTCTGCCAAATCGGAAAGCCCGTCCAAAATCCCCCTGGCATACCACTTATGGCTTGCCCTGCGCTTCTCGTTAAACCGGGACCATATCTCGTCTCCCATCACAAGATAATCCCGCGCTGTGGAACGCATATTGCTAAGCTTGTCTGCCAGAGTCAAAAGCTTGACCTCAAAGGAGGCCTGCTCCAGATGCCGGATCGTATGCCCCTTTCGCTCCTCCCAGGTAAGGGACTTGTCTTCTGTCTCTGCCTGCACCAGCATAAGGACTCTTTCTCCAAACTGTCCTGCCAGCTCCTCTGCTGTCACTGCTGTATCCTCCAGCACGTCATGCAAGTATGCCGCGGCAATCACATGTTCATCCTTTGTCATCCGCGAAACCAACAGCGCCACCTCCATCGGGTGATAGATATAAGGCATATTGCCGCCCTTCCGCAGCATACCTGCGTGAGCCTTCTCTGCAAATTTTGCCGCTTTTTTTACCATGACCTTTCCCCTTTGCCAATTCTGGCTTTCTGAACCATTCCTTACCTACAAAAGACAGTATATCACACTCAAAGCATTTCGACAAGTGTAAGAAAAAGTTCACTTGTAAATCCTGGATATTTCTGCTATGCTAAGGAAAGATTTTCCCGGCTTCACAGGGTCAGATCCGCTTGTACCCCAAAATTCATGCCAGTTTCCCCATCGGGGGAACGCCCGATGCTTCCTGTCTGTCTTCAACGGACAAAAGCCGGGATATCCATCCGCGTCCTGTCTCATCAGACAGAGCGCCAGAATGAAAAATAAAAGGAGCAGTGATTTATGGAATACTATCAAAGATCTTCCTATCGTTCCAATCGTTCCGGCAAAAAGTTTCGCCAGAGACCATCCGGTGATACATCGAACCTTTTTTTATTTTACATATTGCCATTCCTTGTATTTAATGGTATCTTGTTCTACTGTATCACTGCCACTCCCAAGCTGTCACTCAATATCATGGAAACCAATGACTATCTGACCACAGAAGCTTCCATGGTGATTGAATCCTGGTTTCCCACCAAGTCCATTTCCCTGAATATGGATGGCGAGGAGCTGGAACCGGAAAAGGGAAAAAAGCGCACTTACACGGTTCCCATCACCCGCAACGGAGTTTTAAAGGCAACTGTGGTGAATGTGAACGGCATGTCAACCACCATTTTCCGGCATGTGAACATTCTGGACGACAATCCTCCGGCATTTGAACATGCCACCTTAGATGACGGCATTCTGATTTTGCGTGTAACGGACAGTCAGTCCCTGGTGAATCCGGATTCTGTCTATGCCACTGACTCTGCGGGCCAGCAACGGCAGCCTTTGTCCGTAGAACGCCTTGATACGTCTGCAGACAATACGATTTCCTATGAACTGACTTTTGAGATGGATCTGAATGGCCTTCATGTTTTTATTCAGGATAAGGCTGGAAATGAAGCGCAAAAAACCTTTACCACTCACCGGGAAGGCACCCTGGATGTGCTGGAAGTAGGCGAAGATGAAGCAGAAGGCGAAGAACCTGCCGCCGCGGAGAATCCGGAGGCGGAAGCCCAGGGGGAATCAGAAACCCAGCCAGCGGAGGAATCTTCCTCTGCCGCGGAATAAAACTGCAATCCCCCAAATTTCAAAATAAGTGATCCAATAAAATACAGATGAAGCTTCTGCCCCATTTTACTGGATCACTTTAAACTGTTATGATCTGTTTGGTTCTGTTATGATCTGTTTGGTTCTGTTTACGGGAAGCACCTTCGGCTCTTGTTCTGTTTTTGCCCCTTTTCCTTTTAAATTCTCCTGTGCAGGTAAATCCTTTGGGGTTCTTCCATACCATTTTGCCAGCTTTCTGCATTTTTCCAGAAGCTCAGGAGTCAGATCCCCCTCCTTCATCCGCCACCTCCAGTTTTTCCCCAAAGTAGACGGCTCATTGATTCTGGCCCAGTTCCCCAGTCCCAGGTAATCCTGCACCGGAATCACCGCCAGCCTTGCCTTACTGCCAAGGGCCAGACGGATAAAGTCCCAGTGTATCTCTCCCCGGGGAGTCCATTCATTTCCAATGTAATTCACCGTAAATTGCCGGAGCTCCGGCTCCAGACTGCCATACCAGCTTTGTAAGGTATCATTGTCATGGGTTCCTGTGTAAACCACACAGTTTTCATCGTACTTATAGGGCAGATAATCACTGTCCTCTGTGTCGTCAAATGCAAACTCCAACACCTTCATACCTGGAAATCCGGTATCCTGAACCAGCTTTCTCACAGACGGAGTCAAAAACCCCAAATCCTCTGCAATAATATCCAATTGGCCAAAACGCTTCTCCATAGCCTGAAATAAAGACAGTCCCGGTCCTTTCTCCCAGTGTCCACGCTCTGCGGTCTTATCCCCTGCAGGAATGGACCAATATTCATCAAATCCCCGGAAATGGTCTACTCTCACAGTGTCATACAGCCGGAAGCAATACTCCATCCGTCTCATCCACCACTCAAATCCTGTCTTTTGATGATATTCCCACCGGTATAAGGGATTGCCCCACAGCTGTCCGGTGGCAGAAAAGGCATCCGGCGGACATCCGGCCACTGCCTCTGGAAAACCATCTTCATCAAACTGGAACAATTCCGGGTGAGCCCATGCATCTGCACTGTCAAGAGCCACATAAATTGGTATATCCCCTAAAATCCGGACCCCCTTCCGGTTGGCATATCGTTTCAGCTGTGTCCACTGCCGCTCAAACTGGTATTGCTGAAACTCATAAAACTGAATCTCTTCATCCAGCCGCTTACGGTATTGTTCCATGGCAACCACATCCCGAAGACGAATATCCTCCTCCCACTTTCCCCAGCTTTTACCAGCAAAATCATTTTTCACAGCCATATAAAAACAATATTCCCGCGTCTCCGGCGACAGAGCGCGTTCCAAAAACAGCCGGATTCCATCCTCCCCCAGACGGTTCTGCCGGTCCTTCCACCGTAAAAATGCCTTTTTTAACAATGGAAACCGGTTCTCATAGAGCTTTCCATAATCAATATCCCGCTCTTCTTCCCCAAAATCCGCTGCCTCACATTCCTCCCTTGTGAGAAGACCATCCTCCACCAGCGTCTCCGGGTCAATAAAATAAGGATTCCCCGCAAACGCGCTGAAGGACTGGTAAGGCGAATCTCCATACCCTGTGGGCCCCAAAGGCAAAATCTGCCAGTACTGCTGCCCTGCCTCTGCCAGCTGATCCACAAACCGGTAAGCCTCTTTGGAAAACGCTCCAATCCCATACTTCGACGGCAGACTGGCCACCGGAAGAAGCATTCCACATTCCCGTTTCATGCACACATCCTCTCTTTTCGGTTCCCCTTTTTCCTGCCAAAGCAGACATGGAAAACTCTGTCTTTATTGTACCAGCTTTCCCCGTGAACTGCAACGAAAAACGGATACGAACAGGCGTCAAGCTTGCATGAAAGATTATTTTTATAAAATCTTTATACAATCACCCAAAAATGTGGTAAACTCTTTATGGGAACACTGGCGGACAGCTTTCGCCTCCAAGTGTGCCTGTGATAAAAAAAGGAGAAATGGATATAAAAATGAACGGAAACAAAAAATTTATGATTCAGGGAGCAATGTTGACTTTGGGCGGAGGAATTTTATGGGGATTTTCCGGCACCTGCGGCCAATTTCTAATGCAGACAAAGGGACTTACCTCCAATTGGCTTGTCCCCATCCGCCTTCTCACAGCAGGACTCCTGCTTCTTTTCCTCTGTTATCTGAAGGAGAGGCAGCGGATTTTTGATGTCTGGAAACAAGATCCTGTGGGAATCCTGATTTTTGGCATATTTGGCATGAGCATGTGCCAGTACACCTATTTTTCTGCCATCGGCGCATCCAATGCAGGAACTGCCACGGTTCTGCAATACATTGGTCCGGTACTTATTTTGGTCTACCTGTCTCTGCGGCGGAGAAAGCTGCCCACGCCAATGGAACTGACGGCCATCGTTCTGGCTATGGTGGGAACCTTTTTTCTTGCAACCCATGGCAATCCAGGAGCTATGGCCCTGTCTGAGGAAGCTTTGTTCTGGGGACTCTTATCAGCTGTGGCCTTAGCTGTATATACCGTACAGCCAGGACCCCTTCTGGAAAAATATGGTTCAGCAGTAATCACTGCATGGGGAATGCTGATTGGCGGCATCATGCTTTGTATTATATTTCGCCCGTGGACCATTCCGGTTCAGGTGGACGGTTCTGTGCTTGCAGGAATGGCAACCGTGGTAGTATTTGGTACTGTGGTGGCATTTTCCTTTTACATGGAGGGAGTCCGGCGGGTAGGTCCCAAAAAGGGGAGCTTGTATGCCTCTGTAGAGCCAGTATCTGCAACCATATTTTCCGTAGTATGGATGCAGACTATATTTGGATGGATGGATTTTATTGGCTTTTTGTGTATTATATCCACCATCTTTCTCCTGGCAGCAGACCACACGCCAGTCCAGACGGCAAAAAGCCAGCCTCAGAGCTAAATTTAAGTTAAGAAAGAATCTTAAGTGAAAAAAATTAGAAAGTATAAATTTCCCCTTTTTACAAATACTACATTTACAGCTAAAACAACAGGTAAATGACAGAATGCAAAATGGAGGAACTTTTCTATGAAAGCTACAGGAATTGTGAGAAGAATAGACGACCTTGGACGTGTTGTAATCCCAAAGGAAATACGGAGAACTCTCCGTCTGAGAGAAGGTACGCCTCTGGAAATCTTTACTGACCGGGAGGGAGAGATTATCCTGAAAAAGTATTCTCCCATGGTGGAGCTGACTGCTTTTGCCACCCAATATGCTGAGGCCATGGCCCAGTCCACCGGACTGATGGTGTGCATTACAGACCGGGATCAGATCATTGCGGTATCCGGCGGGCCAAAGAAAGATTTGCTTCAGAAAAACATCAGCAAGCAGCTGGAGAACGCCATCAATGAGAGAGAGACAATCGTTGCGTCCAAGGATGACAAACAGTTTGTTCCGATTACTGCGGAAGAGATGGAAGGAATCACCTTTGAAGCTGTGACTCCGATTATCTGCGAAGGAGATGCCATTGGAGCTGTGGCTCTTTTGAGCAGAGACGCCAAAGGAAAATTTGGGGATATGGAGATGAAGCTGGTGACTACAGCAGCTGGCTTTCTGGGAAGGCAGATGGAAGGGTAGGCAAAAAATTTATGAGACTGATATATCTCCGGTCAGAATACATGACTGGAGATATTTTTTGTTTTTTTGCTTATTTTCCATTTTGCATCTATGAAAAAAATGGTATACTGTCCACATAAGTCAGGAAAGGGGAATACCATGATGCAGTTGGGATTTATGGGCGGGGCGATGGAGATCGGCGGAAGCTGTATTTATTTGAGGATAGATGGAAAGGGAATCCTTCTGGATGCCGGAATCCGCCAGGGCGGGAGCAGGGACCCGATTCCTGATTTCCGTCTGGTTCAGGAATTGGGCGGAGTAGATGCCATTCTCATCAGCCATGCCCATATGGATCATACGGGAACCTTGCCAGTCATCAGCAAGGCTTATCCCTTGGCTCCTGTTTACATGACTGCAATGACCGCAGATCTGGTGCGGGTGCTGCTGGCAGACAGTCTGAAAATCATGAATCGCAGCGAGGGAGAGATTCCTCACTATGCAAAGGAGGATGTAACCGGAATGCTGAACCGAGTCCGGGTATTCAATTTCCGTGTGAAATTCCCTCTGTTTGAAAATATAGATGCGACCTTTTATCCTGCAGGCCATATTGCAGGAGCTGCCTGTATTTACCTGGAATCCAAAGAAGGCTCTGTATTTTATTCGGGAGATTTCTGTGCATTTCCTCAAAAGACCATTGAAGGAATCCATATACCAAAGCTTCGTCCGGATGTGGCAATTGTGGAGACCACTTATGGAGACCGGCTCCACGCCAACCGTCAGGTGGAGGAAAACAATCTAATCAGCCTGGTGGCAGAATGTGTCCGCCAGGGGGACAAGGTACTGATTCCTGCCTTTGCCCTGGGCCGCGCCCAGGAAGTGCTGCTGCTTTTAAAGGCAGCCCTCCAAAACGGCCAGCTTCCGTCTGTACCTGTATATGTGGACGGAATGGTCCGGGACATTAACCAAATGTACGAGCGCAATCCAGCCTATCTGCGCAGCACGTTGGGACGCTCCATCTGGAAGGGAAATATTCCTTTTTATACGGAGGATATCACTCCTGTCGCTCCAGAGCAGAACCGGGAGGAATTGCTGGCCAAAAAAGGGCCTGCCATTTTTGTGGCCAGCTCCGGCATGTTAAACGGCGGCCCCAGCGTACAATATGCCAAAAAAATTGCTGCCATGGAAAATGGCTGCATCTTGCTTACTGGTTATCAGGATGAGGAATCTCCCGGCCGCAAACTGATGGAGCTTTTGAATGAGACAAGCCAGCAAAAGACTCTGGAGCAGGAATCCTTAAAAGATCTTCCCAAGCTTACTCTGGACGGAGTGACCATTCCGGTCCGGTGCCGGATTTACCGGGCCGGATTGTCTGCCCATGGGGATCAGGGGGAGATTGAGGGGCTGCTGGAACGGCTGTCTCCCAGGGACCTTTTCCTTGTTCACGGCGACCGGGATGTGATTAAACACTTTGGAAAAGGACTGAATCCAGACTATCCCAAACGGGTATTTCTTCCGGAATGCGGCGCGGTCTACCCCTTAAACTACCGGAAAAAACGCAAACAGCTGTCAGAAGCCTTCC
>CATLIJ010000039.1 GCA_949948825.1 uncultured Clostridiaceae bacterium | reverse complement strand
CGTGACTGTGTCATACCCTTCTTTTCGGATCGCCTCCTGATCAAAGGAAACCAGCAAGTCCCCTTTCTTAATCAGAGAACCAGCTTCCACATGGGCAGTGAAATATTTTCCCTGCAGATTTACTGTGTCAATTCCAATATGAATCAACAGCTCCACCCCATCCTCACTGGTAATCCCAATGGCATGTTTTGTCTCAAACAAAGCGGAAACCACTCCGTCTACCGGCGCAAAGACCTTTCCTTCCTCTGGAAGAATTGCAACTCCGTCCCCCAGTATTTTCTGTGAAAACACCGCGTCATTTACCTGCTCCAAAGGAACCACCTTCCCCGGAATGGGAGCTGCCACAGGAATGGCAGGCTTTTCCTCCCGGTCCGCCTCTCTGTCCCTGGAACCTTCCTTTTCAAAGCTTAGGTTTCCCTTTGTTTCCTGTTTTTCTCCGTCATCAAAGCCCATCACCCATGCAGCGGCAAAAGCAGCGGCAAAGGACACAATGCAGGTAATAACAGCATGTACAATATTCATAGGATTTGCACCGATAAACGCCGGCAGAGCTGCCAGTCCGGGGGAAACAAAGGCATAGCGCACCAGACCGGAAATACCAGCATAAATTCCGCCCACACCGCCTCCGATCATGGATGCAATCAAGGGTTTTTTCAAAGGTAAAATCACACCGTAAAGACAAGGCTCTGTAATTCCCATCACTGCAGTAAAGCCGGAAGAGCTTGCCAGCTGTTTCAGCTGCTGATTTTTCGTCTTTAAAGCTACTGCCAGAGTAGCGCCGCCCTGGGCAATATTCGATGCCAGCATACCAGGGCCATTGACAATCTCATAGCCCAAAGAGGAAATCTGAACTGTGGCAATGGGTGTCATAGCCCAGGCAGTTCCAGTGAGAACCAAAAATGGCTGAAACGCTCCCATCAGCATGGGCAGCAGCCAGCTGGCTCTGTCATTAATCCAGTTGGCCCCTGTCTCAAGAAGAGAATTTAAGAAGCTTCCAAAGGGACCAATCAGCACCAGTGCAACCGGCGCAGAAATAAACAGGATAATCAGCGGCTTTAAGAAAAACTTTATCATGGACGGAGTATATTTTTCCGCCAGCCTTTCCACATGTGACATAACCCAAATGCTTAAAATAATGGGAATGACCGAATAGGAGTAATCCACCAGCATAACCGGAATGTGGAAGAAATCCACAGGCTCTCCGGCTCCCACCATTCCCGACCAGGTGGGATGAAGCAATGCACTGGCCAAAGTCATGGCCAAAACCGGATTGCACTCAAATTTAATGGCAGCGCCGTAAGCCAAAAGCACAGGCATAAAATAAAATGCAGCATCTGAGATCAAATTTAACAAAGCATAGGTGGAACTGGTGTCATCCAGTCCCGCAAGCACCAGAATGGACAACACGGCCTTGATCATACCGCCGCCAATCAGGGCTGGAATCACTGGTGTAAAGGTAGTGGATATCACACTGATAATATTTGTTATGATTGAATTTTTTTCTTTTGTCTCTTTCCCCTTTTCTCCCTTTGAGCCAGAGTCAGCCATTCCCTTGCCAGCTGTGCCTCCCATCTCGTTAATCAGCACCCGGTAAGTAATGGGAACATCATTTCCCACAACCACCTGGAACTGTCCTCCCTTTTCCACCACACTGATCACTCCGGAAGTCTTTCTGATGGCATCCTCATCCACCTTGCTCCGGTCACAAAACTCAAAACGAAGTCTGGTGGCGCAGTGTGTCAGCTTGCTGATATTGTCTGCCCCTCCTACCAGGGGAAGCAAATCCTTCCCCAACTGTCTGTAATCCATCTCCAATCTCCTTTCTTTGGCGCTCTTTTGCGAAACAAAAAAAGACCACAACAAAGAAACGTATCATAAACGTATTCTTGTGTGGTCTTGCCTGCATCACCAGTAACAGCCATCTGTATTCTGTTGGAAACAGTCTAGCACACCTTTATGGAAAAGTCAAGCATTTAGCTCCTGGTCGCACCATATAAAATATTGCTGCGCTGCCCGGTCATCTGGATTTCTCCTTAAAATCCTTGCAAAACACTCCCTTCCTTCTCTAAAACGCCCCCTTTCAAAAGCCCGGATTCCAAGAGAAAAATCCTCTTTTGATTCCTCCATTTTCGCAAAGGCCAGCGCCTGTCCTGGATTTAAAAGCTGATAAATCACAGCCTTTTCCTGTGCCGATTCCTGTCCAAAAGAGCCAACACAGCGGACAAAGCGCTCCCTGCCTTCCTCTTTAAGCTTTTCGTAAAATCCCCTGCCAGCCACCATGCCAAGGCCATACTGTCTGGAGAGCCAGATCAGTCTCTTAATCTCCCTCAAATCCTCCTCCCGAACCGTAAACTGCATCCGGGTGTCATCTCCTGCCAGTTCAAGCCGAATCCTCCGATAATCCATAGCGATATAATAAGGAATCTCTGTCTTTTCTTTCAGCTCCTCCAAAATCTTCTCCATGCATGCTGTTGCCTGCTCTCCCTGTTTTGGAAACAGGGCCAGAACACCCCCCTGAAGAAACCGGACAATCAACCCCTGACTCTTGTGAATCTCTGGAAGGATTACACCCATCCCCTGCTGAATCTTCTCAAACATTTCTTCTGCCTGATGGTCCGGAGAAACATCAAAAAAGTTCTCCATCTGAATGACTGCAAGAATCCCCTCCCATTCCGCTCCGTCTCCTGCCTTCACCTGGCGGATATCCTCCTTTCCCAAAAGAGATACCAGCTCCTTTGGCACAAACGGCTGATACCGGCTTTCAATCCATGCTACCTCTTTTCTGTATTCCTGAATATTTTCCCACATGCGGGACAGTATTTCAATCAGCCGGGAAATCTCTGTATTCCCCCGGCTTCTCAGCTTTTTCACATCCCCGTTCTCTGCCACTTCCTTTAAAAAATCCTTCAGCTGCCGGAGAGGACTGAAGAAAAATGCAATCATTGCCATAATAACCATGGTGATCACAAAAAATCCAAAAAAAATCTGATTGCTTAGGCTTTGAGCTGTCTGTCTGGCCCGGTCCTCCAGCTTCTCTGTATCCATACTGCACTTTATGGTTCCCACTGCCTGTCCGGACCCGGATAACACTGGCATATAAAAAGCCAGATATTGCTTTTCTCTGTGTTCATATATGCTGCAGACTGCTTCCTGACGCTCCATGGCCTGATTTGCCCATGCCAGATCTTCTCTCGTCCCCTCCTCCATCTCCGCAAGTAAAACAGCTCCTTGTGTTCCTGTGGAAAAATAGCCATAATAAAGCTTTGTCCGGTACTCCTCCTCTTCTTCCCTTCTGGTGACACCCTCCAAATCCAGCCAGGTCTCATAATGCTTTTCCCTTATCCTGTCTTGAAAATATTCCAGCTCCACAGGTTCTGAAAGGAATTTCTCCGGGTCCATCTGACTGGCCTCCAAAACTGCTGCCTGCCAAAGAACAGACCATGCAGCTTCCATTTGTTCCTCATAGAAAAACTTCCTGTTTTGCCTCCATGCAAAAACTCCGCCTGCCATCAGAATCAAAAACACAAGGACAAAAATCTGTAAAGTCACAGGAAACACCTGGATCTTGTCTTTCCTGTAAAAGGGATTCCTTTTCATGAAGAAGCCTCCATTCAGCAGTACTCTGTTATCTCATAAACCTCCATACACCACGGGCCGGATTCCCTTTTCTCTCCTTTTCCCTCTTCTCTGGCCCTGCCTTCCTTTTCCTCACATAACCGGATGTAGTGAAGCGCAGCCCCATCCTCCTGGTTTTTTCCCAGCGCCTCAACAAAAGCCATTCTTGCCCTGAAAAAATCTCCCCTCTCAAAAGCCCTTCGCCCATTCTGGAAGCTTTCCTCTGTGAGAAGCTTCCTTCGGTAAGACTCCCCGCT
The DNA here is from genome assembly GCA_949948825.1 of uncultured Clostridiaceae bacterium. Lineage (GTDB taxonomy): Bacteria > Bacillota > Clostridia > Lachnospirales > Lachnospiraceae > Brotaphodocola. The sequence goes on along the minus strand of CATLIJ010000039.1, from coordinate 10,148 downwards.
GATTCCATCTAATACCTCAAAAATCATCTCTGACCTTCTGGAAGTTGGATACCAGATGTGTCCCAAAAGACGCAGATGAAAGCGCGTGTCAATCTCCGGAATCCGTTCTGCTGCTCTGCCTGTTATTAACAGGGAAACGCCGTATTTTTCTCCGCATTTTCTCAAAAAAACAGTTTCTCCTTCTTTTGTTCCAAAAGCAGCCAGCCCGCTGCGGGACTCATCCCCAATCACCCCAAGACAGATTTCCTCATAATCCATGGCTATGGTAACATTGCATTTCTCATCCTGTTTGTATAATTTCAATATTTCCAAAGCAGCCATAAAGGCCTGCTCCTGGGTTCCGGTAAACAGACACCAAAGCTCCCCTTTGTCAAAAGAGAGAACCTCTCCTTTGCGGCTGTGAATCTCAAAAAGCAGCGGGCCAAAATCCGGTTTTCCTTCCCCCATTTTAATCACCATAGAAGAATACCAGCCCTGCTTTGCCGCAGGCAGCTTCTCTCCCGGATGGGAAGCCCCCAAAAGCCATAAGGGTGCAAACGCCTCGTATTTTTCCTGATACCTTTGGCTTCCCAGCGCCTGCTCCTTTAACTGTCTGGACATTTGATTAAAATAAAGAGCTGTCACTGCTGCCTCGCTGTGTCCCAAAACCAAAGCCTCTGCCCCCAGCCTGCCCTTTATGATCTGAATGGCTGCCTCCTTTAAGCTGCCAAGAGGCCGCATACTGAGCCACAGGACAATCAAAATGGCAGCTGTGAGCACAGCGGCAATGACATACAGAAGCTTCTCCATGGCTGCCTCCTTCTCTGCCACCCGGCGGTTATTCTCATTTTGAGACATAGCCACCTCCAAAAGCAGAGGATAATCCCCGCCGGAATCCTGAAACGGAATAAATACAGAGTATTCTCTTCCCTCCAGATCTTCATATTGCTGAATTGTTACCTTTCTCTCCTCCAAAGCCCGCTCCATGGCCTCAAGAGCATACAAATCACAGCAGATAAAATTATGGGCAAGAGGCGTGTTGACCAGGTACTGGCCATATCCCAAGGGATAGATTTCCCCCTCCTTCTGAAAATAAAGCCGATACTCCACTCCGTTTTCAGCTGTAAAAGACTTGTTTCTGGTAACATCAAAAACACCCAGTCCATCATATCTGGAAATGTCATACTGGTAAGGAAGCTGATTTTCCTCTGTAAGCTTTTCATATCCGCACATTTTCTGGATATTTTCCAGGTGATACCCACTCATGCTTTCATATCCCAGCTGAATGCAGGTTCGAATATTATTTGTCTCCACACTTTTTTTCACTGCCAAAAGAATGGCCTCATTCAGTACGCCAATTCCCTCCTCCATCAAAAAAACAGTCACAATTCCTGCCCAAACCACCAGAGGAACAATAATATGCCGCTTTTTCAGACTTCTCCATCCCATGCGGAGCAAAAGAAAAACTCCTATATACAGAACAGACAAAAAGATCCAGAATAACCCCTTTTCTGTCTTGTCTTTTTCCAGGTATTCCGCCACATATTCGTAAGCTCCGCACACAGCCGGAACTCGCCGTCCGTCCTCCAGAAACAGTTTGCCGCATTTTACCTTACCCTGTTCGTAAAATTCTCCCTGAAACACAGACTCATCAAAGGTCTTCGCAGAACAGCTTCTTTCACAAAGAACCGGCCTGTATGGTTTTTGTGTCAGATCAATGCTCCACCATTCTCCGGTTTTGGAGTTTTTGTAATCAATCCTGTCCTTATGAAAATCATAATCTTGATTCCACCCCTCCTCCCTGCTTCCTCCGATTTGCCAAACCAGCTCGCCATATCCCTTTGGATTCTGCTGATAAATCCAGCCGTCTGCATGGATTTCAAAAATACTTCCGTCTTCCCCATTTGTAAAAATCTGACGTTTCCGCTTGGTCTCCAAAGCATCTGCAACCGGCATGTCCACATAAATCATCTGAAAATTTTCCACTTTATACCGTTCCACATTTCCCTCGTCTGTTTCCAAAAACACCTGTGGCTCCCCGTTTGCCTGGGAAAATGCAAAAAAATTTCTCTCCGCCATGGTTTCCAGATGCAAAACCGTTTCCAGCTCCTCCTCCCAAAAATTGCAGCGAACCAGATCCTGATGCATATGCCCCTGGGACAAATAACTGCAGACCATCCACACTTCCCCGGAATCCAGAATCTGCAAATCTGAAAAGGTCCGGGCAGTCCCGTTTTGATTTTTCTCCACCTTTATGTACTCATCTATATGATTTTCCAGATCCGTCCGGAAAATCACATAGCTTTGGTCCAGAACATCCACGCCAGCCATAAAACCGTCATAATAATGGATCTGATCCACATTGGAAAGACGATGTACATACAAGAGCTGTGCTGCATACCAGGAAATCCCAATGCTGATTGCCAGTACACACCAAAAAATCACCCGGCTTTTTGTCTTTTCTTCCACAGCGCGGCTCCTTTCTCCATCCTTTCGGACAGCTTTTATGTGATCTGAATGTTCGTGGTTCCTGGATTCTGAATCTGAATCATTCCCCCATAGGCGCAAAGCAGCTTACAGCTCTGGTTCAGCGCTGGTTTTCCTCCCACAAGCACTGCAGGAGACCCTGGTGTCCACGGCCCCGGAATCACAGGAATGCAGGGCATGGGAGTCAGGACCCCAAAAGCGGCTGCTGTGGCTGCTGCCACAGCGGGATTCATCAGGGACTGGCACATGCCAAAGGGCATGATATTCACCATGGGAACCTGATCCATAATGCAGGCAATGGGCATGGCTGACACTGCTCTTGATACTGGAAGTACAGTTAAGACAGAAGGCGCCATTCCAAATGAGCAGTTTAAAACCGCGCCTCCGCAAACACCAAATCCCATGATTTTCTCCTTTTCTCTATGAAATACTCATACAGGCACAATACTAGATAAAGTCCGCCCGGACACTCTCTCCCTGCCGGATCTTAACCTGCTGCTGTTTTTCTCCTGCTCCCATACAGATTCTTCCAGAAGCAGCCTCCCCTTGTATGTGCCGGAAATACAAAATATAATTGCCTTCTTCGTCTGCCCTGGCATAAAAAACCAGCCGGATTTTTGTCTCCAGCCTGGGATAGGCTTCCTTTACCCTCTCATTTTCCAGAAAATACCGCCCGGTATCCGGCCGCTTCCCTGGTTCCATTCTTCCCAAAAGCACCTGTTCCCGAAAAGCGCTGTATTCCAGCTCCAGCCGTTCTCCCTCCAGGCTGCGTCTTCCCGGATGATAGATTTCCACAAAGGAAGTCTCTGAAGTCACATTGGTCAGCAGCCTTTTGGGGTACCTCTCCTCTCTGCCGGAAAAATTTTCAAATACAAAAAACACTTCCTCATTTGGCAGGCACTTTCCGTAAAGCCTGGAAGCGTTCCATGGAACCGGATACTCCTTTTTCGGCCAAAGCCGCAGACACACAGGCAATACCTTTTCCCCGGAAGGAAGGAGCATTTCCTGTGGCAGAAAGATTGGACTTTCCAGACAGACCCACAGACGCTCCCGCTTTTTTCCGCTCTCACTCTCTGCAAACACCAAAAGGCCGCCGCTTTTTGGAATCACCTGGATTCCCTCCTCAGTCTTCACCCGCAAAGTCCGGGAATCCACAGCCCGTCCGGTAAAGCTGTCATACAGCCAAAGAGCCCCCTGCACGCTCCAGCCAAACCCCAAACCTGCCATTTTCTCTTCCCCCTTACTACCCAATCTCCACATCCATCCGCTTCACCCGCTGCACGTTTCTTACTTTTGCCGAATCCAGTCCAACTGGCCCAATACAAAAAAACAGGGAGGTCCGGTAAGGAGCTGAAGGATGATTCCAGATCTTTCCTTTCTCCTCGGGCGTCAGATCCAGGTACTCCACGCGGATATCCGGCCCTTCCTCCATCCCGAAATCCATGGACGCCCAAAGATTCTGGTCCTTTAAAAGCTGTAAGATTCTCCCCATAATCCGATGCTCCTGAATGGCCCGAAACCGAAGATCGCTGTTGGACCATACTGTAATCATATAATACAGGCTGAGATAAGTGGGGGGAAACGTCAAAGGCCCTGGGCCTGTGCTTACCATGCCGCTGACACGCAGATTCTCATTCTCCCGGATATCATAAAGACAGATTCCCACCATCAAATCTCCCCGTTCTCCTGGCACACAAAGGCCGATGACATTCTTATCCGGAACCAGGTCCGGAACCAGCCCATCTGCCAGAATTCCCATAAGGTAAGTGTCAATCTCTGCAATAATCGTGTATTTTCCCATGTACTTTCTCCTGCTTCCTGTGAACTGCCATGGTCTTTCCTGTGAAAGTCCCGCCGCCGGACCTTTCTGTGCAGCGGTGCATCTGCTGTCAGGCGCATGCAGGTTTACTTTGGTGACGGCGTAATCTCAAAAGGCGCAATCCAGGAACCGGAATCAGGAGCCCCGTTCTCCGGCTTTTGGGGAACCACATGCTCCGTCTCCCCGGTCCTTGCGGGCGCTGCTGCCTCCTGAGCTTTTTTTGCACGCTCCTCTGATTTTAAGGGTTCCTGTGCTGCCTCAGTCTTTGCTCCTGCTGCCTTTACTGCTGTTGTCTGTGCTGCTGTCTCCTCTTCTGACTCCTCTGGCAACAGATCCTTTTTGCTGGTCACTAAAACGCCCCTGCGAAATTCCCCTTCCTCCAAAAGCTTTCCGGTCTCCTTGTCATAGGAAGCCCCGCTGCCATGATATTCGCCTAACAAAAAGGAGCCTTCATAGATTTTCCCTCCGGTTGTGGGATCATAGAGAACTCCCTCTCCGTCGTATTTTCCCTGACGGAAGGTTCCTTCATAAACCCGCGCTAAGGATTTGGGATCATACTCCTTGCCATTGCCCTCCAAAACTCCCTTGACAAAAGTTCCCTCACAGATTAAAACTCCCTTTTCATTGTAAAGCTTACCCTCTCCCTCATAAAGTCCAGCGGCAAAACCGCCCTCATAGAGCAGCTCTTTTCCCTGATACAAGGTTCCGTTTCCTTCATAAACGCCTGCAGCAAAACCACCCTTATACAGGACTGTCTCCTCTTCTGCATCTTTTGAGGCATCCGGATCTTTTTCCTTCCCTTTCTCTTCAGAGGTTTTTTCTTGCTCCTCTGTCACATGCAAAATCCCTTCTCCCTCATACTCCCCTTTTACAAAACCTCCTTCGTAAAGCAGCTCCCCGTTATCCCCATAAAGCTTGCCGGTTCCCTCATATTTTCCATTTACAAATCCGCCTTCATACAAAAGACTGCCATTGTCCCCATAGAGGATTCCCTCTCCCTCATAAGCTCCCGCAGCAAAGCTGCCTGTGTAGAGAAAAGTCCCGTCATCCTTGTAGAGAGTTCCCTTTCCCTCATATTTTCCATTTTCATAACCGCCCTCATACTTTTTGCTGCCGTTTTCATGGTAAAGCGTGGTCTGACCAGCAAAAAACTGATCCTGACCGTACTCACCCTTTTCCACCAGCATTCCATCCTGATAAAGTCTTCCTAATCCTTCGGTCTTCCCATCATGGAAATTACCGTCATAAACCAATACTCCGTTTTCATAGAGCATCCCGGCTCCCTCGTAAAGTCCGGCGGCAAAATTCCCCTCATAAAGCTTCCTGCCATTCTCATCATAAAGGGTTCCGGTTCCGTCATAAAGCCCTTTTTGAAAACTGCCTTCATAAAGCTTCTCACCGTTTTCCTGGTAAGCTGTGCCGCTTCCCTCGTAAACGCCTGCTCCAAAGCCTCCCTCATATTGAGTCTGCCCGTCCGGGTAATAGAGGATTCCCTGCCCCTCCTGCCGGTTCATGGCAAATTCTCCCCGATAACGAACCCTTCCGTCCGGATAATACTGCTCCCCGTAGCCGTCAAACACCTCCATCCGGAAGTTTCCCTCATAGCGTTTAAAGCCATCATAATCATAAAGGCTGCCAAATCCATTGATCCGGCCCTGATCCAGAGTTCCCTCAAACAAAACCGTACCGCTCCTTCGGTCTGTCAGACGGACCTTTCCCGTATATCCGGATATGACTGCTGCGTCCACAGGCATGGTCCGGGTGAGAAAACGGGACTGAAGAACCGGAAAAACAAAATTCAAAAACAAAGCAGGCAGCAAAAGAACTGCCAGCAGCAAAAGGTATACAAGCCGCTTGGCAATATAATGACTGCCGCTGTCCACATATTCCTCCAGAGAACCGGGCGGCTCCTTCAGCTTTTTCACCTGTTCCATCACATCTGCCCCTGCTTTGCCCCCAATTGACGCAGGATTTGTGAGACGCTTTATGCTCCTTATGGCAGTTGTAAGCGGCAGAAGCAGGCTTCTTCCGATTCTCTTTAAGGTGATGTTGGCTGTCTTTATAAAATCCGGCGAATCATCAAACCTGCTCATGAATTTTCTTCCTCCCCCTGCCCAATCTTCAAATCTCCAATCTGCTCAAATCCAGGACCTGCTGCTTCTGGTTTGATAAAATCCCGGACAGAAATCACCAGATAAGCCATGGCCAGCGCCAAAACTGCCAGTTTAAAAAGGCTGGCTGTCCATCTTCCCAGGCCTTTGATCCAGTCCCATATGCGAAAAGGCAGGCTATGGTCTGCAAGCTCTGTCTCCTCTTTTCCGGACCATAGGGAGAATACCTTTTGAAGCTCCTGATAAACCGGAAGAAGACTGTCAAATCCGCCCTGACGCAGCTGGTACAAAAGGGTTTCCAGCTCCGGCAAAGCCTGCATGTTCCGTTCCCTAGCAAATAAAAGCTCCAGAACCTCTGCAAGCTTCCTGCCTGCCAGGACAAAATCCACCCTCTGAAACGTCAGAAAATCCGACAATTCAAAATCAAAATAAAAATCCATGGCATCGGTTCTTTTAATCCGGCGGGCATCCATGGCCGCATAAATAAAATAAGCGGGATAATCTGACAGCAGCATATGCCGCAGAATGCCTTCTGCCATAGCAAAGCGCTCTGGCAGGGACGGCCGCTCCTCATGTAAAATATCCCACAGAGAACGCCCAAAGCCGCAGTCCATAAGAAAGGTTAAATGGTCTGCCTCTGTGGCGTAATCCACAAATTCCCGGAAATTTTCATTGTGGACCTGATCCATCAAATATTCCACAAGCTCCGGACGAATCCAGGCAGAAGGAATCTGGACTGCCCGGAACTGATGGTCCTCCCCCCTTTCGGATATCTGGCGCGGATGAGTCCCTGATTCCTCTGCCCTGCGGCTTTGGGAAACCCCTGATTTCTCTGCTCTGCGGCTTTGGGAAATCTCCGATTCCCCTGCCCTGCGGCTCCGGCGGTTCCCGGCTTCCCCGATTCTCCGGCACAGATACCATGCAAGCTCCCTGCTCTCCCCAAGCTTATGTATCACCAGATATTTCCTGCCCTGCATTTGGATTTCCATTGATTACTCCCTCACAATAATATACAAAGACGCCCGAAGCTTCGGCCTTTCCTGACACCGCGCCTGTACCTCAAAAACACCTGCATGGCCGGGGGCCTGATACATACCGTCCCGGCTGATTCTTCCCCCGTCCGGAGTTTTCACCTCCCAGACAATGGTCATTCCGGAAAGCCCCCTGGTCTCCGCCTGAAGATAATAAGTCTCCCGCACCTTCATCTCAAGCTTGTCCGGACGAATCCCAAGGCTCATCTCTTCTGCTGCTCCCATCTCTTCCCGGCCTTTGCGGGCTGTCCAGTGAATCCGCACAGACTGCATCCCGGTCGCTTCCAGAAGGCGGATTCCTATGTAAAAGCTTCCCCTGGTCTGGTCTGCTTTGGCAGCCAGCTCTGCTTTGGGAGAAATATCATCAAAAATCTCCGGCGAACCCCATAAAATCTGCTGGTCTGATTCCAGAGCCAGAGAGATAGCCACCTTTCCCAGGCCCAGGCCATGGACAATCTCATGAGAAAAGAATTTCTGTCCCCGCCTTCCTCCGATTCCCAGCTGAATTTCCGCAACACCCTGGGCAAAATCCTCCAGAGCTTCCGGTTCCTCCTGGAAAAAAACCGTTTTCGGAGGCTCTGACTCTTTGGGCTTTTTCTCCATCTGCTCTGTCAAAACCTCAAGCAGCCCCATCATCAGCTGGGGGCCATATACATACTGTCCAAAAGGCACAGGCTCCACCCGGTCAATCAGATACACACGTCCTGTCTGAATCAAAAAGATTTTTGCCAGATAAATTCCAGAGGGATATACATTCTGAAGAACCGAATTCATGGCTTCCTTAAAATATTGTTCCCGGATTCTGTCCGCCCTCTTCTGGTTCACAACCGGAATCCGCAGCTGAATTTCCTGGTCAATCAGGCACAGCCTGCCCCCTGCATCAATTTTCCCATCCCCTGGCCGCAGGGAAAAACGTACCTCTCCCATGTCCACAGGATAGGCTTTCAGCAAAAATTCAAACCTTTGTTCTCCCTTCCGGCTGTCAAACAGTTCCTTTATGTCAACCCAAAAACGGTTCTTCTCCTCAAAGGCTGCACATTCCAGAACTTCCTCCAGACAAATGCTGCACTCATGAATCCCTTTTTTATTCTCTACAATCAAAGCCACCAAAAAGTTCTCTCCTCCTGCCACAAACCGGGGAGTCTCCTGAGTGACACATATCCCATCATCTTCATAGAGAATTGTTCTCTGCCGGAAAAAAGCCTCCACCGTTGTATCCCGGTTTTCCAAAGGCCGGTCTGTGAGATACAGGCGGCACCCTTCTCTGTATTTATCATGCTCTAAGCTTTCTTCCTTTAAAGAGGAATGGGAAGTAATGTTATGGGAAGGCATGGTCTCGGTCTCATCATACCCAATGCACAGATACAAAAAATCCCGGCTTCCCTGCTCTGCCAAAGCCTCAAACCCATCCATCTGTTCCAGCCTTACCGAGAACGGACGCTCTGCCACAATCTCCCGCCCTGCGCCGTCCAGAGCAAAGCCAGCCTCCACAGAAAGACTTTTCTCATCCATCTTCACCACCTGAAAGCCTGCCACAATGCCAACACCATGAAGAAAACGGTTAAGCAGACGGCGTTTGTCATTCATGTACCGCTGTTCAGACACAAAATCCTGTTCCGTCAAAAGCTTTCCATAATAGTACCGGTTCCTCTCAAACGGGAAATATTGAAGATTTTTCATTCTCTTTCTCCTTCCAGGCTGTCACAGTCCTTACGCCCCACTGACGAAAAGGCCAGCAATGCACGGCCATCCAGGGTCATAGGCTCAAATCCGGCAATCTGGCTGTTCATGCCCAAATAAGTGTGGGAGCCCAATACAATCTGCGGCTTTAAGGGAAAAACTGTCACCTGCATATAAGCTGGCTTCATCTGGTCAATCAGGCAAATAAGCGCCTTGTACTCCCGGTCTGTCCTCATGTATTTTTCCTTAATCAGCAAAATACATTCATAGGGATTGACACCGTACATTTTCCGCTCCTTCTCCCCCTGCATTCTGCCGCATTCAATCAGTATTGGCCTCTCCCCGGTATAAAGCTCCAAAAGCCCCAGCATACCCGGCACAGTCCCAGTCCGGGCAAACAGCTCTCTCATCTGGCCCAAAAGCTTCCGAAGCCGGTTCTCTGGCCAGAGATCCATATTTTTCATCTGAAACCAGGACGCAATCTGTTCCAGGTATTCATACCTTGTGTCTTTTTCATTCAGCATACGGCTGCTGTTTCGGATTTTCCAATCCATGTCCTCATAAATACTCTGAAAAATCCCCAAATACCGGGAGGTAAAATCAGCCCCTGCCTCCTTCCTGGAATACACGCCAGGAAGGTATTTCAGCCAGGTATCCATGGGAAAATACAAGGTCATCTCCTCAATAAAAGGAGCCTCCTCCCCCTGGGCAAAAAGCTCTGCCAGAAAAAACAAATACCGGCCTTTCACCTCATGGAGCAAAATATCCTCTGGAAACAGCGCCTGCTTTTTCTCCCATGGCTTTAGAAGCTCTTTTTTTTCCAGGACAGAATCGCTTACATCTGCCAAAAACTCCGGCAGAAGCCTCCTCCTTCCCTCAATTGTCACCTCCAGGGTATCTGTCCCGTAAAAGGTGAACAAAAGAGACGCCCTTCCAGGCCCCTGCCCCTTCAGGATAAAACGATGCCAGGTATTTTGCAGCTCCCTGCTGTCAAACACACGGGAAAGAAAAGCGCCCTGGCCTGCATGAGGCAGCAGACTT
>CATLIJ010000038.1 GCA_949948825.1 uncultured Clostridiaceae bacterium | reverse complement strand
AACACTGTTCAATCTTTCATTTTCAAGGTTCATTTTGTTGCTCTTTGTTGTTTTCTTCATCAGCAGCAACTCGTTTATCATATCATACTGTGCGAAGTTTGTCAACAACTTTTTTCAACTTTTTTTAAATCTTTTTTTCTGGTCTGTCGCAATCTTCAACTAACCTTAAAGCTGCAATCTTATCTTACCAGACCGTCTCACCACTCTCGCGGCGGAACTCTGATATATTATCATGCTGGAAACATTTTGTCAATAGATTTGTTTTATTTTTTTAAACAATTTTTTTCAACTGTCTTGAGGTACTAAATATGGCATATTTTCTTGCTTTCTTCTATATTTAGTGGTGTCTGAATCTATACTCATCTCTTTCCCTTGCGGGAATTGATGTAATTATAGATACAGCAGATATAATTACATCAAATCAAGCTTTTCAGAATATTCACAAATATCCAGTTAATCAGATTATGATTATAAAGAAAGGTAAGCCATATACTTCCATGAATCTGTTCCAGTACAGCCAGAGCCCATGATGTCCTGGAAAACAAATCAGCCAGAACAAAACATGCCCACAGACATAGGAGTCCCTGTATTCCTCCCAGCAAAGCGCCTGCAATCTGATTAAGTCCGGACAGCACAGGCAGTCTTGCAATCAAATCAGCCCATCGAACCAAAAACCGGATCAGTATATTTACTAAAATAAAAAGAACAATAGAGCCGATAAAATTCAATATCATATTTACAAGATAGGTTCCCACGTAATCCAGAAAGGTATCTACACCCAAAATATGATAAATCTCATGGTTATTGTTCTCCAGCAAAGCCTCTTTCATCTGCCGGGGCAGATTTAGCTGCTCAATCAACATCCGCTGCTGAGCCGGCATTTGTATATCTTCAGAGTCCCTGGAAAAACCGGCAGCATCTATAAGTACACGTTCAATGCTATGCCGGATTTCCGTATTCTCTCTTAAAAATGTTGTAATATGAGGTGTTGCAAAGCGTACTACAACAACACTGATCACCAGTGTTGCCAATGTTACAGCTGCCTTTAAAAAACCACGGTAATGGCCATACAAAACCATACCCAGCAAAAACACTCCTGCCGAAAACGACAGCCAGTTTTCTGTTAATATTTCCATAATCCGTCCTTTTATGACTCCCTGCGAGGCCGGCCAATTTTCAGCAGCTGCCACAATGCCTCTGCCACTCCGTCCTCTTCATTGCTTATTGTCACATAATCTGCCTCTGATTTCAGGCTCTCCACAGCATTGCCCATGGCAACCCCTACTCCTGCATTTTTTATAAGTGTCATATCATTTTCTCCGTCTCCAAATCCCATCGTCTCACAGGGAGCAATCTCCAAATGAGCTGCCAGACGAAGCAGAGCCTCTCCTTTTGTGGCTCCCGGCCCGTTAATCTCCAGATTATTGGAAAAAGATGCGCTTACCTCCACATCTCCCCGCTCCAAAAGCACATTCCGCACACGCAGCCGTTCCTCTGCACTTCCAAAAAAGAGGTTTATCTTTTCAATAGGTTTGGCCAAATCTGTGATTTCTTTTATTACGTCTGGTACAATGATACGGGTATCCCGTATCATCTTTTCCAGCTCCGGACCTATACCGTAATCCTCCATATGATTCATAAACCTTGCTTCGCCATAACCACTTTTTCCTATATAGATATCATACATCGTCTCATAATTTCCAGCCAGCCGTAAGATCTCCACAGCCTTCTTCCAGTCCAGCTTTCGTTCGTCCAGCACCTGATGTCTGGCAACATCTTCAATCATGGCTCCATTTACTGTTATGGCATAATGGAGTCCTGGCAGGTTCCGAATAAATTCCGGTATACCTGGCCAGATACGCCCGGTACAAGGCACGATTTCAATGCCCTGCTTCATACATTCCAGCAAAGCTTCTCTGTTTCTCTCGCTAAGACACTTTTTACTGCTCAAAAGAGTCCCGTCCAAATCCAGTGCAATCAATCGAATTTTCTTCATCAGATAAAATGCTCTTCCTTTAGTATTAATAAACCGTCTTTGTTATATTTGGAGGAAAAAATACCTTTAATCGCTTTTCCCAGGGATGGTTTTTCTGCCCGGTCTGCTGCCTCTTCAATCAATGCCTCAGCATTTTCTTTGGTAAGACGGATTCCGTCCTCCTCCATAATCTCAATTCGCTCATATAGAGCCAACATGCTCTTTCCAGTGATGCTGCAGTCAATTTCAGATGCGTATTGACAGGCATACTGAGCAAATTCATCAATATCCATCTCCTCTTCTGGCTCTTCGTCTGGTTCTTCTACAAAAGAATCGTCTTCATCCGGCGCCCGCATCGCCTGATCCCGAACAGGGATTACCCTTCGAACCGGGCGGTCATCGATCTCCGGCTGTGGCTCTGAAGTCCCCTCTATACCATAAGCATAGGCATTTCCATATGGATTTTCTGTAACCTCTTCATAATCAGCCGTATTCTCATAAGAAGAATTCTCATAGGAGGGATTCAGGGCATCGCCGTAGGCAGATGGGTCCTCATATGAATTTTCCGGACTTCCTCCATAAACAGGCATATCTTCGTAGGAATCTCCGGAAGGCTGGCCAAATGCAGCATTGTCTCCATATGACTCCTCCAAAAATTCATTGTAGCCTGAATAGTCTCCATAGGAATCCATTGCCTGAGAACCCTCCGGATATGCCCCATAATCCGGGTTTTCCGAATACATGCCCTCCTCCGCAGGCGTTCCATACGATTCTCCTGTCGGCATTTCATTCTCCGGGTAGCCATAGGGTGATGCCGCATACTCTGCTGGTTCCTCCGGATACTGCTGAGGCTGTTCCTCCGGCACCTCCACCACCACATCCTCTTCCCGGATAAAATCAAACCATTCTGCCAGAGACGGATTCTTTTTTTCCAGCATTTCAACCTGTTTTGGATTATCAATCAGCACAATCCTCATACCTGTGTTATCCCGGCTCATCAGGCGCTCCAGTTCGTCAATGGTTGCCAAATCCAAGTCGCCTGCTTCCTCAACAATCAGATCCTTCCCTGCCAGCTTTTCTGCACTTGCCAGAACTCCTCTCCGGTTCAATCCGGCTCCTGTAATCTTAGCCACAGGATTTTTAACACCTGTAAACTGCCGGACCTGTCTCAAAGCTTCTACTGCAATATCAATTCCCCGATCCGGATCTCTGGATTCAATCATCAGATGAATTGCCCGCCGCGGCGCTCCTGCTGCTGCCTTGGACGGCCCAGGGGATTCTGATTCCTGAGGAGCTGAATGTGGCTGAGATGAGGACTGAGGCTGGAGCTGAACCGGCGTATTCGCCTGAGCTTCTGTTTTTTTACGGCGGCTTTCTGCTCTTGCCTGCCTTAAATCACCAATTACCCGCGTCCTTTCCAGATCGCTCTCTTCGTAGGAATCTGATTGCATACGGGACAATTCTCTTGCCAGATATTCCTCTGTCTCTGCCTGTTCTGCTTCTGCCTCCAATGAATCATCTCTATAAGCTCCGGTCAAAACAGCTTCTGGCTCTGTCCTTACAGGGGGCTGAAGCTGCGGAGTCTCAATCACTTTTTCTGGTTTTTCCGGCTCAGACACAGCAAAGGCCGGAGCTTCCAGCTTATGGACAGCCGGTGAGGGCTCTGCGGCAGGAGCGCTCTCCCTCCCTGGCGTCTTCTCCGGAACCGGCGGCCTTTTAGGCTGGCTGGCTGCCTTGGGAATCTCGGTTTTCTCCTCCATGGGGGATTCGGATAGCATATCCTCCTCCTGCAGATAATCCTCGTCTTCGTCTTCCTGAAAGGAGCGTTCCACCATTCTTAATTTTTCTTCATATGCCTCCCGGTTCTCAACCAGATCCTTCTGATATTTGCTTAAAGGAGCATGCTTCATCTTTAATTCAATGGCCTTATCCACATATTTTCCCAATCCAAACATCAGAGTAAGACGGTCACATGTACTAATGCAGCGGGCCTCATCTTGATTCTCATGGTACATAAGAGCCAGTTCATACAGCCATTTCTCATCCAGCTCCTCAGCAGTATAGCTTTCCAGAGCATGAATCATCTGCTCCTTTGGAGCGTCCTTTTGCTTCAGCAGCTTATAACGAAGCAAATACTGACGCGGATCGTCTCCTGCCAAATCGCAGAACTCCCGGTAATAATCCTCTGCCTCCTCCACACTCTCCTCTTTCAGCGCCAGCTCTGTCAGTTTATAAAGAAGCCGCTTTCCAATGGGGGCGCGCTCATATGCCATCAATAAAATCTCTTTGGCATTTCGGTAATCCCGGTTTTTTTCATATACCTGGGAAACCATGGACAGCAAATTTGCATTGCTGCGGACCTTATTCCAATCAATACCATCTGCAATCCTCTTTGCTGTTCCGTAATCTCCTTTGTTTACCATTTTCCGAATTTGATCTACCTTGAGATTGAACTCGTATTTATCCATTCTATCGCACTCCTTCGTTTATCCTCCTGAGTCCCAAAAACGTCTTTATAACTCAACACGCCCTTCCAGCGCTCTTAGCAAAGTCACTTCATCTATATACTCCAGGTCACCGCCCACCGGCACACCGCTTGCAATCCGAGTTACCCGAATGCTGGTAGGTTTCACCAGCTTGCTGATGTACATGGCGGTTGTCTCCCCTTCCAGGCTGGAATTTGTTGCAATAATGACTTCCTGCACATCGCCCTGAAGCCGCTGCATCAATTCCTTCAGCCGGATATCGCTGGGGCCGATTCCCAGCATAGGGGAAATCGCTCCATGCAGCACATGATAAACCCCGTCATATTTGCCGGTCTTTTCATATGCTGCCAAATCCCTGGTATTTTCCACAACCATAATCGTTCTGTGATCCCTTTTTCTGCTGCTGCAGATAGGGCATATATCCTGATCTGTCAAAGTAAAACATTCTTTACAATAACGGATGTTCGCCTTGGCGCGGGTTATCGCCCCGGCCAGACGCTCCACCTGTTCCTGCGGCATATTGATAATATGAAAGGCCAGACGCTGCGCAGATTTGTTCCCCACACCTGGCAATTTTGACAATTCTTCTATTAACTGTGTTATTTGACTGCTATAATAATCCATCTCAGAACGGAAAACCTCCGGCCATATTTCCAAGACCGCCGCCAAGCTTTGACATAGCTGCCATGGAATCTTCCTCTGCTGCACGCAGCGCCTCGTTGGTTGCTGCCACAATTAAATCCTGAAGCATCTCAATATCATCCGGGTCTACCACTTCTTCTGAAAGCTTTACAGACACCACTTCTTTTTTTCCGGAAACCGTCACAGAGACCGCGCCGCCCCCTGCAGATGCTATATACTGTTTTTCCTCCAGCTCCTGTTTGGTTTCCTCCATCTGTCTCTGCATTCTCTGAGCCTGCTTCATCAGATTGCTCATATTACCCGGCATTCCGCCCGGAAATCCACCACGTTTTGCCATGATGTTTCCCTCCTGTTTTCTTTTCTTTTTATAATAAGCCCTTTAATCCTCCTCCACCACATCTATATGGTGAATGGCATTTTTCAAATCCTCATCGCTGACGTATTCTGTGACAATCCGTTCTCCTGTATCTCTTTTCCTGGCTTTAAAATCCAGGTCCTTTTCATAGCGTTCCCGAACATATGTTTTTATCTCATCCAAAACTGCTTTTCGATTGCCGATCATGTAATTATCTTCACTGGAAAACACAATACACAGACAATTTTCACCTGCTGGTTCCAGTATGGTCTCCCGAAATGCAGGACGGATAGCTCCGCCCAGTTCCCGTATAATCTTAGTCCAATCCTTTTGTATCTTTTTCAAATCCTCCAGCTGTGCCTTGGGAATCACTACCTGCCGTGGTTCTTCAGGGACAGCCTTTGTCTGGCTGCTTTCCCTGCTGCCCTTTTCTCCTGTATTGCCTGCTCTTCCTTCTCCCAGCTGTGCAGCCAGCTGAAGCACCGCCTCCGGAGAGAGAGCTGCTGCTCCCTGCTCTGCCCGCGATTCCAAATCACTGATTCGCTGAATGATGGAATCCAGATTGTGCTCCATCTGCGGTTTGGTAAGGCGAATCAGGGCCATCTCAATCAGGACACGTTTTTGGGCTGTGTACCGCATCTGATTGGACAATTCAGACAGAACCCGGATATAGCGCATTAAAGTCTCTTCCTGTATCTTCTCTGCATCTCCCCGAAGCTGTCTTATATTATCTTCTGACATCTCAAGAAGATTTTCTGCATCTTCGGTTGTTTTCAAAATCATCAGATTTCTTAAATACCAGATAAAATCTGTTACAAACTGTCCCAGCTCTCTTCCCTGGATCACCAGCTCCTCCAGCCTGCGGATACAGTCTGTGGTCTGTCCGTTCACAATAGCTTCAAACATCTGACTGAATACCGTGGAATCTACAGCTCCCAATACCTCCAGCACATGGTCATAGGTAAGAAGCGTCCCGTAGTGAAATGCCACGCATTGGTCCAAAAGGCTTAAGGCATCCCGCATAGAGCCGTCCGCTGCCTTTGCCACATACATCAATGCCCGGTCTTCTGCCTGAATATTCTCTGCTTTGGTCAGTTCCTTCAGACGGCTGCCTAAAACTTCCATGGAAATTCTCTTAAAGTCATACCGCTGGCACCGGGACAGCACAGTGACCGGAATCTTGTTGGCTTCTGTGGTTGCCAAGATAAAGATGACATAGGACGGCGGTTCTTCCAGGGTCTTTAACAGCGCATTAAAAGCCCCTGTGGAAAGCATATGCACTTCATCAATAATATACACCCGGTACTTTCCTTCTGTGGGCGGATATTGTACCTGTTCCCGAATATCCCGGATGTTTTCCACTCCATTATTGGAGGCTGCGTCAATCTCCACTACATTCATGGAACTGCCGGAAGCTATCCCCCGGCAGATCTCACATTCATTGCACGGACTGCCGTCTGTGGGATGTTCACAGTTGACTGCCCGTGCAAATATCTTGGCAATGCTGGTCTTTCCGGTTCCTCTGGTGCCGCAGAACAGATAGGCATGCCCTACACGCCCTGCCGTTATTTGGTTTCTCAGTGTCCGCACAATATGGTCCTGGCCTTTTACATCCCCAAAGGCCGTGGGACGCCACTTGCGGTACAGCGCTGTATATGACATGATGAATCTCTGCCCCCTGTTATCTATTCGTCACGGTTCACAGGGGGCATTTTCTTGCCCGTCTTTAACGGACAAGAAGCATCAGGCGTTCGCCTGATGTGGAATCTGGCATAAATTTGGGCTTACAAGCAAGCTTGACACCCATATTTATGTCAGATTCCCCGCCCCGTGAACTGTAACATCTATTCGTCACCAAAGCTCATGCCGACCATCTTTGCTTCCTTGATAATCGAGCTTTCCGGATCTACAGTCTTTAATCTTCCTGCCACCTCTTCCAGAGGCACAGCTGTAATCTCATCGCCTTTTACAGCTACCATAAAACCATATTTTTTATCCCGGATCATATTGGCTGCCGCTGCACCCAAACGGGTGGAAAGCACCCGGTCATAAGGACAGGGTTCGCCGCCGCGCTGAGTATGTCCTGGTACTGTCACGCGGACCTCCTGACCCGTGCGTTCTGTGATCATGGCTCCGATTTCATAAGCCACAGACGGGTATACAATCTGAGTCTTTTTCTTTTCTTTTAATTCTTTCTTGCTTAATGCTGCATCCTCTTTGGAAATTGCACCCTCTGCCACTGCCAGAATGGAGAATCTCTTTCCCTGGCGGGTCCGCTCCTTGATGGCATTGACCACCACATCTACATCATAGGGAATCTCCGGGAGCAGAATAATGTCTGCGCCGCCGGCAAGTCCTGCATAAAGGGTCAGCCATCCTACTTTGTGGCCCATAACCTCAACGATAAAAACCCGTCCATGGGACGCTGCGGTCGTGTGAATGCAGTCAATGGCTGCAGTGGCTACTTCCACTGCACTGTGAAAGCCAAAGGTCATATCCGTTCCCCACAAATCATTGTCAATGGTCTTTGGCAGAGATACAATATTCAGCCCTTCCTCCCGAAGAAGGTTTGCCGTCTTCTGGCTTCCGTTCCCTCCCAGTACCACCAGACATTCCAGGCGAAGCTTTTTATAAGTATGCTTCATGGCCTCTACCTTGTCCAGACCAAATTCATCCAAAGTCCGCATCAGCTTAAAGGGCTGGCGGGATGTACCCAGGATGGTCCCTCCTTTTGTCAGAATACCGGAAAAATCAGATGACTTTAATATGTGATAATCAGCATAAATCAAGCCTTTATAGCCATCTTCAAAACCAATGATTTCCACATCGTCGTACATTTTGTAAAGCGACTTTGCCACGCCGCGCATGGTTGCGTTCAGCGCCTGACAATCTCCGCCGCTGGTCAGCATTCCTACTCTCATTAAAGACACATCCTTTCTTATATGGGGATTTGTTACAGGCAAAGGAACTTTTAATCAAAGTCCGCCCATTCTGATATTATAATACAACATGGAAACAGGGGCAAGGGAAATTTTCACAGAAATTGCTTAAAGGTCATGATTCTCATATGTCTGGTAATGGTTGACAACCAGAAAATTATGAAATAAGATAAAATCAGAATTTGCTTAACCTAAGAAAGGAATGACAAAGTATGACAGAAAAATTATTCTACCAGGACAGCCATTTGACGGAATTTCAGGCACAGGTGATTTCCTGCGACTGGGACGACAAACGCAAATGTTATGGGGTTGTGCTGAACCGCACCGGATTCTTTCCGGAAGGCGGAGGGCAGTATGCGGATACCGGCAAGCTTGGCTCTGTGTATGTACAGGATGTTCAGGAAAAGGAGGATATAATCTTTCATTATGTGAAGGAACCCCTGGCTGTGGGGGAGCAAGTTTGGGGAGTCATAGATTTTCCGGAAAGATTCTCCAATATGCAGCAGCACACAGGAGAACATATTATATCTGGTCTGGTCCATAAGCATTTTGGATTTGATAATGTGGGATTTCATTTGGGAAAAGAACTGGTAACAATGGATTTTAACGGCATCCTCACCTTGGAACAGCTGGAGAAAATTGAACGGGAAGCCAATGAAGCAGTTGCTGCCAACCTTCCGGTTCAGGTAGATTATCCTTCTAAAGAGGAGCTTGCTTCCATGGACTACCGCAGCAAAAAAGAGCTGACCGGACAGGTGCGGATTGTCACAATTCCCGGATATGATGTGTGTGCCTGTTGTGCACCTCATGTAAAACAGACAGGGGAAATCGGAATCCTCCGGCTTATTGAAGCTGCAAAATATAAAGGCGGAACCCGTGTAACTATGGTCTGCGGTTTCCGCGCTCTGGCAGATTATCGGACAAAGGAAAATAATGTGCTGGAAATCTCCAGACTTTTGTCAGCCAAGCCCTATGAAACTGCTGATGCAGTACACCGCTTACAGAAGGAACTGCAGCAGCAAAAGGACAGGCTCTTCCGCATCCAAAGCCATTATCTGGAGGAAAAGCTTGCTGCCTTTACCAGCCAGCAGGAAGAAAAACCCAAATACATTCTTTTATTTGAGGAAGATTTGGATAAAAATGCTGCGCGGCGTTTTGTGGATGCGGGCAAAGAAAAGTGCAGCAATATCTGTGGAATTTTCCTGGGAAATGACCGGCAGGGTTATCAGTATATACTGGGCAGCCAAACCATGAATTTAAGAGACTTTACAAAAGATTTCCATGAAAATTTCCCTGGAAAAGGCGGCGGCAAACCGGAAATGGTTCAGGGTACGGTTACAGGTACAAGGGAGGAACTGGCTGCCTTTATTCATCACTGATTTTTCCTGTACGGAATTCTTCCATTTTTTAAAACAGCTTCTTACTTTTTGTCTCTAAATCTGCTGCGCTCCGGTCTGTGTCTATTGGGCCTGTATCCTTTGGGTCTGTGCCTTTCAGACCCATATCTTTTGGGTCTATCCCTTTGGGTCTGTGCTTTCTGGTTTATACCTTTTGGCCGGTTCCTTACTATTCTTCTGGTTTTTTCTGCTTATTCTTTTTATCCTGGCTGCGCAGCGCCCGCTTTTTCTTCACATCCTCTTTGCGGTCTGAAATCTGTCTTGCGCCTTCCTCATCAGTCAGCTTTAAAGTCTTCACTGCATAAACCTTTGTATCATCCACTCGCTTCATCCGGACCTTTCCCTTCAAATATCCGTGTTCCGGACAAATTGCCAATCCATAGTAAATCTTCTGGTTGGGGGTAAACCACCGAATCTTTTTCCGCAGTATCCGTCCGCATTCATAACACTTCATCTCTGTCACCAGCCGTTCTTTCATGGCATCCTCTTTGGAGGGAAATATCCGTGACACGTACTTGGAGTAATCTGGAAATACCATCTGTATCTCCTCTTCTTTATTCTCCGGAATCCAATAATAATCTACAGACTGATAGGTCAAAAGCCGCTCAGGTCCAATCTCCTCCATCATTTTTTTCAATATTTTTCCTGTGTAATATGCGTCATCTAATGCTCTGTGAAATGGTCTTTCCTCCAAAAGCCCCAGCTCTTCTACTGCTACATCCAGAGACGGTTTCATCCCGCCTTTGTAAAATAAAGCATATAGCTTCTGTACATCATAGTAAAACAATGGCTTCGGGAAGGGATTGTTCATTCCATAATATTTCATATTTCGCTGCAGTTCTGTCAAATCCATGGAGCCCCAAATACAATATATGCTGTCCTCATCACACCAGTTGACAAATCTTTCAGCAGCATGGACAAAATCTTCTCCCTGACTCTGCAGTTCTCCCATGTCCATGTGTGTCACTTCCAAAATGGCGTAATGCATTTGTGTATATACCTGCGGCCGGATGAGCTGATGAAATTCATCTGTGAGGGAAAGCTCGCTGTCTAATTTGATTGCTCCAATTTCAATAATTTCAAAGGGAAAATCTTCCACTGACTCTTCTTTGCCGTGAGCGCTCTGATTCCACTCTAAATCAAATACAATATAATTTTTCATAATAGAGGATTATATCATAAAGGTTAAGGTTTGCATAGGGTGAGAATGAAAGAGCCAATTCTTCCAAATGGTAACAGTTCAGACGGCTCCTGTTTCTGTTTTAACTATCACATTCTATTTTATCCCTTTTTAATCAATACCTGTTTCCCGCAAAATGCAAAACCATAGTTACAAATTCTCTCTATGGGAATACCCTTTTCTATCAATACAGTTTCATATTTTTTATCTTTTATCTGTTCTAATGCAGCATCTGCTGTATTGGAAAGTTCCTTTTCTTCTGCTTTGTCCTGTACCTTAAATTCCATGATTATTCCCACATCTTCTTGTTTTCTTGGTTCCAGCGTCACATCATAGCGGCCAAATCCGCTTTCCCGGTTAGAAATGAGTACATACCGGTCCGCAAGTTCTACCATAAGCCCCAATACAAGACCATGATAGAAGCGCTCAGGCTCTTCTTCCGAAGGATTCTTTCCAGTGTCAAAATAGCTGAATGTAGTCATTGCTATCTTGTTCATATAAACATTCATACCCTTTACATCATCAAGCAATAATGCTTTGATAAAATCATTATATTCTCCCGCCGCACGGCTGAACCACCTTTTTATCATACGGCGGAACATGACTCCTGCTTCAAAATTCGTCAGTATCAGTTCATATTCCTGTTTCCATTCTCCAAATTCCGTCCCATAGGTTCTCAAACTTTTCACCTTTAAATAACCGCTGGCAAGCAGCAGACTCCAAATGGCTGACTCATCATCACTTAATTGATCATAAACAATTTGTTCATCTAATTCTACAATAATTGACCTTCCATGCAAAAGAGATTCAAAACTTTCTTTTAAATTCCGGCTTCCCTCCTGAATTAATTTTCCAATCAGGCTGTTTGAACTGGAATTAGCCCAATAAGGCTCTAATTTTCCTGTACTCATATAATTTATCAATGACCAGGGATTATAAATGTCTGTCTTCTTCCCAAAAGTAAACCCATCATACCAACATTTTACTTCTTGCTTTTTAGCAGACCAGCCATATTCATCTAATGCAGCAAATACTTCCTCTTCTGTAAAACCAAAACTGTCCATGTATTTTTCTGATGTTGTTGTGATTACTTGTAAATTATTTAAATCTGAAAAAATGGATTCTTTACTAACCCTGGTTATGCCTGTCATTATTGCCCGTTCCAAATAAGGATTTGTCTTAAATGTTGCATTTAACATACCTCTGGTAAAAGAAACAAGTTCCTCCCAATAGCCGTTCACATAAGCTTCCTGCATTGGCATATCATATTCATCCAACAAAATAATTACCTTTTTTTCATAGTAACGTGATAAATAATCGCATAACGCCTTTAGTGAATAAGAAGCTTCATTATCTTCCATATCTGCTGAAACATTTAAAAAATCACTTTTTTCACTCTCATTCAGCAAATCATTTTCGATTAAAAAATCGTATTTATTATACAATGCTTTAATAATACGGCAAATTTTCTTTTTTGTTTGTATATATGTGGTTTCTTTCACATCAGCAAAACTGATAAAAAGGACTGGATATGTTCCCTGAAGCTTTCGGTATTTCTCCTTCTCCCATATGACAAGGCCGCAAAACAGATCTTCCCGTCCTGCATAATGTACAGAAAAGAATTTCTCCAACATACTCATATTCAAAGTCTTTCCAAAACGGCGGGGGCGGGTAATCAAGGTTACTTCATCTTTTGCTTCCCACCATTCCTGGATAAAATTTGTTTTATCCACATAAAAGATATTTTCCTGCCTTATCTTTTCAAAATCCTGATGCCCTATCCCTACTGTTCTTAACATATCTCCACATCCTTTCTATTTCACATCTGTCTTATTGTTGAATGCTTGGATTATATCTGTTGAGATATTATTACTATATTAGTATAACGAATAAATATTAATAATACAAATACTTCTTAAATATTATATTCTTTCTTTTTGTCATAAAATCAAGGACACTTCTTACCAAACAATCCTATCTTCTGACACTGTTCTGCGCACTGTAATTCCATATAAAAAGACTTATGATTCAGGCAGCACATGCATGTCTCATAAGTCTTTTTGTTCTTATTAGGGCTTTATCGTTTTAGTCCATACAATAAGAAATTCAATATTAGGTATTAATTATAGAATATAGGTTTGTTTGGACGTTTTAAAAAGTGCCAAATTGAAATTTTATTTTATATCCAAAAAGGTTTATCTTTAAACATGAAAACTATTGCAAAACTAAGAATCATTGTAAAACTACTTTAACACTATATTTAAAATTGCAGAATTTAGTTTATAGTCTTAGATACAGTAGTCACTGTTTTTGACTCATGCATACTTCTATCCAAATTATAAACTACATAACTAGTAGAAAGTCTATACTCACCTGCTGCCAATGAACCTACCTTATATTCCGCAACAGATGAAGATAAAAGCGTATTTGGAAAGTCTTTCTTCTTCCATTCAAATGTCTGAGTATTTTTCGTTGACCACCCACTGCTTTCTCTTTTCTGTAATTTAATAGTCATTTTAATGGTATCCATTTCCTCATGACACATAATTTCTGAATGAATCCCTACTGTACGAGAACCTTCTGTAGATAACTCCAGTATAATTGTAGAAATCAACTCTCCTCTTGGTGAAGCCTCTAACCCTACCATATCTTCATTTTGATAGGTTCTTACAGCCATATCATTTACCTGTGCGTATGCTGTAGCAGTAAATGATAAAATCATAATTACTACTGTACAAATAACAAAACATCTTTTTAATAAATTTTTCATTTGCTCACCTTCCTAAAATGGTCTAATGATAAACAAGATTTTCAGATATTCTATCAAACTCCTCCCTTTTCATAACTCCTGAAAGATAATAAATACCATTATCATTATCTACCACAACACTATATTCCACAATTCCGTTCTCCAATTGATTTTCCTCAACAATCAACTCTTTATTAATCCAATCGTTATGTACTTCGTGATACACTTTTCTATCAGAAACAACATACGATATAGTATTCGCATTCATTAACTTACTTTCTCTTAAATAAATTATTTTTCCTTTATAGTCAAACTTTATAACAGCATATGTCTCTTGTTCTTCAAACTCCAAAAAGATCATTTCTTCAGGTACATAAAATAATGTTAATACAGGAATATCTAATTCCTGCGAAATCCAATCATAAGCATTATCTAAATCATCACTATTATATCCAATATTTGTATTATACCGAATCTGAACATTTTCCTTCCCATCTCTTGGATAAATCA
>CATLIJ010000037.1 GCA_949948825.1 uncultured Clostridiaceae bacterium | reverse complement strand
AAACCACCTCATTCACTTCCACCTCCAGGCTTCCCTGCAACAACGTATAGTTTAACTCTCCCAACCAATCCTTCAACATACGATCCTGCCCTCTTTCCTAAGCTTTTAGAACAATCCGGTAATCTTACCCTCTTCGTTCACATCAATTCCCTCTGCAGCCGGTTTCTTCGGAAGTCCAGGCATGGTCATAATGGCTCCTGTGAGCACCACCACAAATCCGGCTCCTGCAGACACATATACATCCCTTACCTGAATATCAAACCCAGCAGGTCTCCCCAGACGGTTCTGGTCATCGGACAGGGAATACTGAGTCTTGGCCATACATACCGGCAACCTGCCAAAGCCCATGTCTTCAATCCGGGCCAATGCCTTTGCTGCTGCCGGCGCGTAGGCAACTCCGTCCGCCCCGTAAATCTCAGTTGCCACCCGGTGAATCTTCTCCTTCAGGCTCATATCATCCGGATAAATGGGAGCATAATGGCTTTCCTTATGCTCCAAAGTATCTATCACCTTTGCGGCCAGGGCCTCTCCGCCCTCTCCGCCCCTGGCCCACACTTCAGACAGGGCAAACTCACAGCCCCGGTCCTCGCAGAATTTCCGGATAAACTCATACTCTGCCTGGGTGTCACTGGTAAAGGAATTTAATGTCACCACAACCGGAACCTGATATTTCTGAATATTCTCAATGTGCTTTTCCAGATTAACAATTCCTTTTTTCAGAGCTTCCAGATTCTCCTTTTCCAGCTCTGCCTTGCAAACTCCGCCGTTGTATTTCAAAGCCCGAACCGTGGCCACCAAAACCACTGCGTCTGGCTTTAAGCCTGCCATCCGGCACTTGATATCCAAAAACTTTTCCGCGCCCAGATCTGCGCCGAAGCCTGCCTCTGTCACCACCACATCCGCCAGCTTTAAGGCAGTCTTTGTTGCCCGCACGCTGTTGCATCCATGGGCAATGTTGGCAAAAGGCCCGCCGTGAACCAGAGCCCCTGTGTGCTCCAGGGTCTGAATCAGATTGGGCTTGATGGCATCCTTCAAAAGAGCTGCCATGGCCCCAACCCCATTTAACTGGGCAGCTGTCACTGGCTCCCCTGCATAATTATATGCAACGATAATCCTTCCCAACCGTTCTTTCAGATCTTTCATATCATTGGCCAGACAGAGAATCGCCATAATCTCAGATGCCACTGTAATGACAAAATGATCTTCCCGCACCACTCCGTCAGCTTTTGCACCCAGTCCCACCACAATATTGCGCAGAACCCGGTCATTCATATCCATACAGCGTTTCCAGAGAATCTGCCGCGGATCAATCTCCAGGGCATTTCCCTGCTGAATGTGATTGTCCAGCAATGCTGCCAGCAGATTATTGGCAGAGGTAATGGCATGGAAATCCCCTGTAAAATGAAGGTTCAAATCCTCCATAGGCACCACCTGGGCATAGCCGCCGCCTGCAGCTCCGCCCTTGATTCCAAAGCAGGGCCCCAGGGAAGGCTCCCGCAAAGCCAGCATGGTCTTTTTCCCCAGCCAGTTTAAAGCATCCGCCAGTCCAATGCTGGTGGTGGTTTTCCCCTCTCCTGCCGGAGTGGGATTGATGGCTGTCACCAGAACCAGCTTTCCGTCCTGACGTTCCTTCACCCGCTCCCACAATTCATCGGTCAGCTTGGCTTTATACCTGCCGTACAGCTCCAGCTCATCCTCCCCAATGCCATAGCTTTCAGCAATCTCTCTCACTGGCTTCATTGTGGCTTCCTGCGCAATCTGAATATCTGTCTTCATGTCCATTCCTCCTGTTCTTTCCGCTTACAGCAGCTCCTCAAACTCCTCCATTGTCACCAGAATCTTCCTGGGCTTGGTGCCTTCCTCCTCTCCCACGACCCCTGCATCTGCCAGCTGGTCCATAATCCGGGCGGCACGGTTAAACCCAATCTTAAACATCCGCTGGAGCATTCCAATGGATGCCTTGTCCTTTTCTATAATAAATCTTCCTGCCTGCTCAAAATACTCATCCCGTCCGCTGCCGCCGCCAGAGCCTCCTCCTCCGGCCATGGCAGAGGCGCTGCTCATCTGACGCTCCACATCCGGGTCATAATCTGCTGACATTCCCTGCTCTGTCAGAAATTCCACCACCTTCTGCACCTCAGAATCTGACACAAAAGCGCCCTGAACCCGCTGAGGCTTGGGAATTCCAGAGGGAAAGAAAAGCATATCTCCTTTTCCCAAAAGCTTCTCCGCTCCATACATATCAATAATGGTCCGGGAATCCACTCCTGATGACACAGAAAATGCAATCCTGGACGGCACATTGGCCTTAATCAGGCCTGTGATAACATTGACCGAGGGCCGCTGGGTGGCAATCACCAGATGAATCCCCGCGGCACGCGCCAGCTGTGCCAGACGGCAGATAGCATCCTCCACCTCGCCGGGAGCCACCATCATCAAATCTGCCAGCTCGTCCACAATTATAATGATCTGAGGCATTTTCTTTGGTTTTTCCTCTTCCGGCACATTTGGTCCCAGGCTGTCAATCCGGGCATTGTATCCCGCCAGATTCCGCACATTGCATTCAGCAAATTTCTTGTACCGGTCCTGCATCTCTGCCACTGCCCAGTTCAAAGCGCCTGATGCCTTTTTGGGATCTGTCACCACCGGAATCAGAAGATGGGGAATGCCGTTGTAAACACTTAATTCCACTACCTTTGGGTCCACCATGATAAGCTTCACATCTTCTGGACTTGCCTTAAAAAGAATGCTCATAATCAGTGTATTGATACACACAGACTTTCCCGAACCAGTGGCGCCTGCAATCAGAAGGTGAGGCATTTTGGCAATGTCTGTCACCACCACCTGGCCTCCGATATCTTTGCCGACAGCAAATGCCATGCGGGAGGGATGTTCCTGGAATGTCTCGGACTCCAAAAGCTCCCGCAGGTAAACCATGGTGGTCTCCTTGTTCGGCACCTCAATTCCCACTGCTGATTTGCCGGGAATGGGCGCCTCAATCCGAATATCCTCTGCCGCCAGACTTAACTTAATGTCATCTGCCAGACTTACAATCTTACTGACCTTCACTCCCTGTTCCGGGTGAAGCTCGTACCGGGTCACGGACGGGCCGCAGCTGATATTGGTCACAGTCACTCCCACGCCAAAATCCCGCAAGGTCTGCTGCAGTTTAATGGCTGTGTCCTTATATTCCTGCTGGGAACCTGCTCCGGCCAGAAGATTCCCTCTTTTTAATAAGGTAACAGGAGGAAAGATATACTCCTTCTTTGGCTGAATCTCTCTTTCCCGGATCTGCTGCTCCATGCTGACTTCACCGGACTGCCCTTCTTCCCTGGCCTCCCGCCGTCTGGATTCCAGCTTTTTGCGCAAGGCTTCTGTATCGCTGTCAATGACTTTCCCGGAGGCAGTCACCACACGCTTATCCCGCTCTGAGACCACAAATGCGCTGTCCGGGCTTTGGAAGGAAACTTCCTCTGAATCTGCATCCAGACGCCTCATGGATTCTGCATCGTCTGTCTCCGACTGGGTTCCCATGTAAATCTCATCTTCCATTTCTTCCTGATACCGCAGTATGGGAGGAATCCGGTTTTCTTCTCTGTACTGTACTGACGCCAGAGCCTCATCCTCTCCCTTATATCTTGGCAAAGAAGATCTTCGGTTTTGTTCTGCGTATCCCGCAGACGCTGGTTCTTTGTTTTCTTCCTGATACCGCAGCAAAGAGGATCTTCTGCCTTCTCCTGCATATCCCGCAGACACCGGCTCTCCGTCTTCTTCCTGATACCGCAGCAGAGAGGATCTTCTGCCTTCTTCTGTATATTCCGCAGATGCCAGGTCTTTGTCTTCTTCCTGATACCGCAGCAAAGAGGATCTTCTGCCTTCTTCTGTATATCCCGCAGACACCGGCCCTCCGTCTTCTTCCTGATACCGCAGCAGAGGAGGTATATTATTCTCTTCCCTGTACCGTGCAGCCACAGAAACCTCATCCTCTCCTTTATCCTGTGGCAATGGAAGCTTTTCTTTGAAAGCTTCCTGGTATTCTCCCCGGTATCGCACAATCGGGGGAGCCTCCCTTTCAGTCAGGGAAATCTCCTCTTCCTCCTCTATGGCAAAATCATCTGCCCTGTACCGCACCACCGGCGGGTCCTGCCTCTCTGGCCTGGGGGCATCCCGGTCAAAATCCGGCTGTACAAATTCCGGAACCGAAATCCGGCTCCAGGTTTCCCCGGGAGGAAGACTCTCCGGCTCCGGGGAAACTGTCTTTGAATCCTCTAAATCCTTTTCCCTGCCTGAATCAAGGGCTGATGCCAGCCCGTGAAATGACGGTTCTGATGCAGGGGTATGAAATGGCGGCGGCTCCACCGGCCGTCCAAAGCTTCCGTCCAGATCGCTTAAATGGGAAATTCCTTCTGCCACCAGCCGTTGGGCTGACTCTGCCGGAGACAGCACCTTATCCTCTGCAAAGGGAGCTATATCCTCCCCTGCATAAGCTGCCGGAGTGATTCTTCCCACAAAAATATCCGCTGGGTCCGGACCGCTTTTTCTGGCTTTTTCTCCATGTGCAGGCGTACCCTGTCCATGTCCGGAATCTGCCTTGTAACCTTCCTGTCTGTCATATTCGGATTTCATCTCTGCCTTAGAATCCCTGTTCTCTTCGGATTCAGATTGGCCTCCTGCCCTTCTGCCTCTTTTTTCTCCATAACCGGAACTTCCTCCGTGTCCAGGTTCCGGACCATGGCTTCTGCCCTCTTTATGTGCAGATTCCGGGCCATAACCCCTGCCTTCTCCATAGGCTGGCTCCGGACTATACCCCCCGCCTTCTCCATAAGCTGGCTCCGGACCATAACCCCCGCTTTCTCCATAAGCTGGCTCCGGACCATAACCCCTGCTTTCTCCATAAGCTGACTCCGGGTTATATCCTCCGCCCTCTCCGTAGCCTGACTCCGGATCATAGCGCCCGCCTTCTCCATAGGCTGGCTCCGGACCATATCCTCCGCTCTCTCCGTAGGCTGGCTCCGGACCGTAACCCCCGCCTTCTCCATAAGCTGGCTCCGGACCATAGCCTCTGTCTTCCCCGTAATACCCTTCCGGTTCCGGACCCGCCGCCAAAGTCGTGGAATCCAGATTCACGCCTCTTATCCTCAGTTCCTTCTGCTGACGCCGTTCCTCCTGCCGTTCTGCCCGCTCTTCCCTGCGCCGGCTCATATCCTCTCTGGCATACCGGTATGCTGCATCGCTCTGTCTTTTTACTGCTTTCACCAGGGACCGCTCTGTAATACACACAACACTGATGGCCAGACCTGCCAAAAGCACCAGAAATGCGCCGATATTGCCAATCACAGAGGTCAGGCCCACACAGAGAATCCCTCCCACCAGTCCTCCTCCTATGCCGCTTTCTGAAGACTGATGGTAATATCCGAAAAATCCGGCCTCTGCCTCTGGCTGCTTTCCAAACAAAAGCTGGGCAAAGCCGCACAAAATGATCACTGCTGCCACAGATGCCAGCAGCTTCCGCATAGCAGTCATATTCCCCTGGTTGGAAAGATAAAAACAAGTTCCCACAAACAAAAGAAACGGGGCAATAAATCCCACGCTTCCAAAAACACCCAGCTGAAAAGCCCGCAGATAGTCACCTGCTGCACCGCACAGATGAAAATTACTTAAAAACAATAAGACTGCTGCTGCAAAGCACACAAGGATCATTGCTTCCGCACCAAAAAAATCCTCCGGCTCCTCCGTGGGCAGGGCGGCGTTCTTCCTTCCCTGGCCGCTTCCTGCCTTCCCACTGCTGTTTTCCTTTCTGCCGCCTGCTTTTCCTGGATTTCCTCCGGTATTTGCCGGTTTCTTTTGGGCGCCTGACGCCTGTCCCCGGCTCTTGCCTGCTGCATTTTTTTTATTTCCTGTTGCTGCCACAACTATATGCCTCCTATTCTCCAATGAACATAGTATACAAAAAATTGATGGGAATTGCAACCATGGAAATAAAAGGTTGCTTTCTGCCCGCAAAAATCCGCCAGGACCATTGCTGTGCCTGGTAAATCGTGATAAAATAGAAGTGTTTTGGTAAAGGAGGCGCTTTATGGAATATATTCCAGCGAAAACAATTGTCACAAAAACCAAAAGCAGCAGCTGGTTTGGGATTGATTATAATATGAACATTTACAAAGGCTGCTGCCATGGATGCATCTACTGTGACAGCCGCTCAGACTGTTATCAGATTCAGGATTTCAGCCGGGTGAGGGCAAAGGACAATGCCCTTGCCATCATTCGGGATGATCTGCGCAGAAAGGTCAGAAAAGGCGTGGTTGGGACAGGCTCCATGAGCGATCCTTACAATCCCTTTGAGAAAGAACTGAACCTGACCAGACATGCTCTGGAGCTGATTGACGCCTTTCAATTTGGCGCTGCCATTGCCACCAAAAGCCCCCTTCTTTTCCGGGATGTGGATATTTTAGAATGCATCCAGGACCATTCTCCGGTTCTGTGCAAGGTGACTGTTACCACCATAGACGTTAAACTGGCAGAAAAAATTGAACCTGGGACAGCGGTTTCTTCCAAACGCCTGGAACTGGTCTCGGATTTAAGGGACAGGGGAATCTTTGCCGGAATCCTCCTTATGCCAGTGCTGCCTTTTCTGGAAGACAACGAAGACAATATTCTTGGAATTGTAAAGGCTGCCCATGAGGCAGGAGCCAGATTTATCTACGGAGCTTTTGGAATGACCTTGAGAGACAGCCAGAGGGAATGGTATTTTCAAAAACTGGAAGAATTATTTCCGGGCCAGAACCTGCCCGCACAGTATGCAAAAGCTTACCAAAACCGCTATGAATGCCCCAGCCCTCATTGGAAAAGACTTTGGAGCTGTTTTACCAAGGCATGTGAAACATATGGCATTTTGTATCAGATGAAGGACATTATCTGCGCCTGCCAGCGGGGATATAAGGAAAAAAACCGGCAGCTCAACCTGTTTGATTTCTAAAGGGTATCTTACAGGCCAAGCTGCCGGATTCGCAGTGAATTTTAAGATAAAACAAAGTATACTTATTTTATCTTAAATACTCTTCTATGCCAATTGTATTATACTGGTTTAATGAAGGCAACAAAGCTCTAATACTTCCCCAATATCCCCATTTATACATATGGCCTGCCCCTCAATCTCCTTCGGGCAGACTGCCTCCCCATAGTTGACACAGGCATAGGTTGCCCTCGGATTCCCGGCCGTCATCCGCCAGAAAGAATACTTGATAATTCCCGGGGTGTTTCCCCCCACTCCCAGTTCCAGAAAAACCACGCTCTGCCCCTGATGCAAACGGAGAAAATCCTCATACCGGCCAGCTGCCTGATCCCATCCCTCATCCTGTACAAAGGTATTATCACTTCGAAGGTTCATGGCCATAGGTGCGCCGCACACCGGACACCTTGGCACAAGCTCTGTGGGAATCCTCCGGTCCTTCTGGCGGGAAAGCATCTCACAGACCGCTTGCTCATTATCATAGGTTTTCTTATGACATGGCCTGGAACACTGCCATAACCCATAATCACCCTGAGTATAGAACAGCCGCTTTTTCTCAAAGCCGGACCGCTGAAACATATGGTCCACATTTGTAGTCAATACAAAGTAATCCTTATCCCTGACCAAATCCAAAAGATTCGGATACACAGAATTAGGAACATCTGCATACCGGTTATAATAAATATGCCTGCTCCACCATCCCCAGCGCTCCTCCAAAGTCTCAAAAGGATAAAATCCTCCTGTGTACATGTCGGGAATCGAATACTTTTCGATAAAATCTCCAAAATATTTCTCAAACCGTTCCCCGGAATAAGTAAGTCCGGCAGAGGCTGACAATCCTGCCCCTGCTCCAATGACCACTGCCTCTGCCTTATGGAGCGCTTCCTTTAACCTTGCGACTTCCTCCAAGCAGCCCTTCATAGATTTCTTTGTCCAAATCTTTGAATACATTAAAAATCACCCTCCTTACACTGGTCTCTTTCTCCATAAATGCTTTTACCGTATTCAACGCAATCTGCGCCGCCCTGTCATTGGGAAAATGAAACTCTCCCGTGGAAATACAGCAGAAAGCCACGCTTTCCAGCCCATGTTCCGCTGCCAGCTTCAGGCAGGATTCATAGCACCGGGCCAGCAAATCACAGTCTCTCTTTGTCACAGCTCCCTTTATTATCGGACCAACTGTGTGAAGAATATAGCGGCATGGCAGATTGTAGGCCCTGGTAAGCTTCGCGTTTCCCGTCTCCTCCTCATGGCCCTGCCTTTCCATCATCTCCCCGCATTCCATCCGAAGCTGGATGCCGCTGAAGAAATGGATGCAGTTGTCAATGCAGGAATGGTTCGGCACATAGCAGCCAGTCATACCGCTGTTGGCTGCATTGACAATCCCATCACACCGCAGGGTGGTAATGTCTCCCTGCCATAGATACAAGCCATCTGAAACCAGCTCTAAATCCTCAAGCTCCACAATTCCTTTTTCTTTTGTCACTGCCTTCAGGTACGAATCCTGTACTTTGAGAAACCTCTCATGAATCCTTTTGTGAGGACGGAGATTCATCAATCCCCGAAGAAGCCGCCTTTGCTCCTCCTCTTCCTGCGGAATCCTCACAGAAGCATATTGGTGATCTTCCTTTAAAAGTTCCTGTATTAAATATCTTCTCTGTTCCTCTATATCCATATCCTCTCTCCTCACTGTTCCTTATTCTGCAGTAAAGTTCTATTCAACCGTTGTAATATAAATCATTACAATAAAAGCATATCACAGTTTTGTTGTAATGTCAACTATTACATCATTCTTTTTCAAAAAACCTCCACATTTCCATTGCCTCTGCCCCAAATTCCCATTATAATAAAAATCAGTCCAAAAAAGGAGAGCTGATTTTCATGGAACCCAAACGACTGATTTTCCACATAGATGTCAATTCCGCCTTTTTAAGCTGGGAGGCGGTCTACCGGCTGGAACATGGACCTGCGGGTCCGGACCTGCGCACCATCCCCTCTGCAGTCGGAGGAGACGCCAAATCCCGCCGGGGAATCGTGCTGGCCAAATCTCCATCTGCCAAAAAATCCGGCGTCATGACCGGAGAACCACTTGTTTCCGCCCTCCGCAAATGTCCGGATCTGACGATTGTCCCTTCCCGGTTTGATTTCTACCAAAAGTGCTCAGCAGCTCTTTTCCGGCTTCTGGAGGACTACACGCCGGACATTGAAAAATTCAGCATTGATGAAGGATTCCTTGATCTGACCGAAACCATTCACCTGTTCGGCAAACCAGAAGAAACCGCAGACCGCATCCGGCAGCGAATCCTGAAAGAACTGAAATTCACAGTAAATATCGGCATTTCCTCCAACAAGCTTCTGGCAAAGATGGCTTCTGACTTTGAAAAGCCGGACAAAACCCACACTTTGTATCCAGATGAGGTACCGATGAAAATGTGGCCCCTTCCCTTGAGAGATTTGTTCTTTGTAGGCAGCGCTGCTGCTGACAAGATGAGGCGGATCGGACTTCACACCATTGGAGATGTGGCTGCCTGTGATGTACAAATCCTTCGCTCCCATCTTGGGGACAAATACGGTTCCCTGATCCACCGCTATGCCAATGGCATGGATGACGAGCCGGTGGCCAGCCGGGAACCAGCCAGCAAAGGCTATGGCAACCGGATTACCCTGCCCAGGGATGTGTCTGACTATGACACAGCCTGTCAGGTGCTTCTGGCTTTAAGCGAGACTGTGGGAACACGGCTGCGGGAAGAAAAGGTCCGCTGCAACTGTATCTGCGTGGAGCTGAAAAACTGGCAGTTTACCTCCCAGTCCCACCAGCTTACCCTGGACACACCCACCGACTCCACAGCTGTATTGTTTGAAAACGCCTGCCGTCTCTTAAAGGAATGCTGGGATTTAACTCCGGTCCGCCTGATCGGCCTGCGCACCAGCCGGATTTCCGAAGATTCCTTTGAGCAATTAAGCCTGTTTGACACAAAAAAATCCGTAAAGATGAAAGAAATGGAACGGGCAGTTGACCAGATCCGCAAAAAATACGGCACGGACAGCATTAAACGGGCAAGCTTTTTAAAGGAAGATTCTCTCACAGACCATGCAGTCAGCAAGGAAAAACATCTGCCCTTTTCCTGACCTGTGTGAAAGGTAACAATATTCAAAAGACCCATCCTGGCGTCCGGCTTACGCCGAACCGCCACTTAAACCACATCAGGAGGTATTTATGAAAAATCACAAGGAACTGGCAAAAGCCTATTTTCTGGAAGGCTACAACTGCACACAATCAGTTCTTCTTGCCTTCCATGAAGAGCTGGGACTGGACAAGGAAACTGCTGCTTCTCTGGCTTCCCCCTTTGGAGGCGGAATGGGGCGGTTAAGAGAGGTCTGCGGCACAGTCAGCGGCATGTTCCTGGTCCTGGGCCTGAAATGCGGATACAGCAGCCCAAAAGACCAGGACGGCAAAAAACAATTATACGAGCAGGTTCAGGAACTGGCCGGGATTTTCCAAAAGCATCATGGGAGCATTGTATGCAGGGAGCTTTTGGGGCTGAGTCACCGCTCCGATTCTCCCACACCCTCCAAGCGGACAGAGGAATATTATAAAAAACGCCCCTGTGCAGACTTAGCTGCAGATGCTGCTGAAATTCTGGAGCAGTTTTTCTCTGAAAAAGGATCTCCTCTTTAACATTTTTTTCATTTTTTGACTAAAAAAGACTACCCGTTTTCTCTCTTTTGTGGTACAATTTCAGTATTACAGCCGAAATTCCTGCCCTACAGGTTTTTCCGGCTGGCGAATGTGACAGAAAGCGCACGTCTTACCTCTGTCCCTTCGCCAATTAAATAATCAGGGGGAGATTAATATGGCAAAAGAAATGATTGCAATGCTTCTTGCCGGCGGACAGGGTTCACGTCTGTATGCACTGACCCAGAAGCTGGCAAAACCTGCAGTTCCTTTCGGCGGCAAATATCGTATCATCGATTTTCCGCTGTCAAACTGCGTCAACTCCGGCATCGATACCGTGGGAATCCTTACCCAGTATCAGCCGCTGGTTCTGAACGAATACATCGGCAATGGTCAGCCGTGGGATCTGGACCGTCTGCACGGGGGCGTTCATGTGCTTCCGCCGTATCAGCAGGCGTCTGGTTCTGACTGGTATAAGGGAACCGCCAATGCCATCTATCAGAACATTTCGTTCATTGAGCGTTACAATCCGCAGTATGTGATCATTCTGTCTGGTGATCAGATCTGCAAGCAGGATTACAGCGATTTCCTGCGTTTCCACAAGGAAAAGGGCGCTGAGTTCAGTGTGGCAGTCATGGAGGTTCCGTGGGACGAGGCTTCCCGCTTCGGCCTGATGGTTGCGGACGAGAATGACAAGATCACAGAATTCCAGGAAAAGCCGAAGAATCCCAAGTCAAACCTGGCGTCCATGGGCATCTACATCTTCAACTGGGATGTGCTGAAAAAGTACCTGATTGAAGACGAAGCTGACCCCAACTCTGAAAATGACTTTGGCAACAACATTATTCCCAATCTGCTGCGGGATGAGCGTCAGATGTATGCTTACCACTTCAGCGGCTACTGGAAGGATGTGGGAACCATCTCCTCTCTATGGGAAGCCAACATGGAAGTTCTGGACCCGGAACACAGCGGCATCAACCTGTTTGATGAGAACTGGAAGATTTACAGCCGCAACAGCGGCATGACCGGACACCGGATCAGCAGCGAGGCTGTGGTGGAGAACTGTATGATTACCGATGGCTGCCGGATTTCCGGAACCGTAAAGCACTCCATTCTGTTTGCAGGCGTCACAGTAGAACCCGGCGCCCAGGTGGAGGATGCTGTGATTATGGGCGGCACCACCATCAAGGCAGGGGCTTGCGTCAAGCACTGCATTGTGGCGGAAAATGTTGTGATTGGCGAGAATGCCGTGGTGGGCGCTATGCCTGCTGACGGAGAAAAGGGTGTGGCCACAGTCGGCTCCGGCGTGTATGTAGGCGACGGCGCGAAGATCGGCCCCAATGCCATGGTCAACAGCAATGTGAAAGGCGGTGAAGAACAATGGTAAATTCCAACGCAGATGCTCTGGGCATCATTTTCCCAAACACCTATGACAGCATGATCCCGGAACTGGTCAGTGAGCGTTTGATGGCTTCCATCCCCTTCGCAGGCCGTTACCGGATGGTGGACTTTATCCTGTCCAGCATGGTCAACAGCGGCATTGGCAACATCTCTTTGGTTGTCCGCAAAAACTACCACTCTCTCATGGACCATTTAGGAGCTGGACGCGAGTGGGATCTGACCCGCAAAAACGGCGGACTGAACATTGTTCCTCCGTTTGCACAGAAGAATATTAAGATGTACACCGGACGGGTGGAGGCGCTGGCAAGCATTATTGAATTTTTAAAATCCCAGCGGGAAAAATATGTGGTCATGGCAGACACTAACATTGCTGTGAACTTTAATTTTAAGAAATTCATGGATGCACACATTGCCAGCGGCGCAGATGTGACAGTTGCATACAGTGAAGAGCCGCTTCCAGAGGGCGCAATCAAGAGAAATGATCTGGGCAGCAACATGTACTACACCTTTGACATTGACAATGGCCGTGTGACAAACTTGAATATCTGCTCAAAAGAAGCCGGAACTCAGAATTTCTCAATGAATATTTATATTATTGACCGGGAACTGCTGATTGAGCAGATCAGTACAGCCTATCTTCATGGATACTCCTATTTTGAGCGGGATATTCTGTCTACCCAGCTTGACAAGCTGAATGTACAGGCATATCGGTATGACGGCTATCTGGCACGGATCTGTGACCTGAAGAGCTATTTTGACGAGAATATGAGACTGTTGAATGAAGAAAACCTGGACGGTCTTTTCTCCGGCGATCCGATCTACACCAAGATTCGTGACGATAACCCGACCCGGTACATAGGGGAAGCCAAGGTTAAGAATGTAATGGCTGCAGACGGCTGTGTCATTGAAGGCGAAGCTGAAAACTGTGTTCTGTTCCGTGGTGTCCGTATTGCCAAGGGAGCAAAGGTAAAAAATTGTGTTCTGATGCAGGATACTGTAGTAGAGCAGGACGCATGTCTGGAATATATTATTTCAGATAAGAATGTTACCTTTACCTGCGGCAAGGAAATCAAAGGCAGCGACAGCTTCCCGGTATATGTGGCCAAACACCAGACAGTATAAAGCAGTTAAACCTTTGATATGAGCGCACTGGATTTCTTCCATGTGCGCTCCTGCACTGTAAATGAGTAACAGTTCAGACGGGGCATCTTCTTGCCCGTCTTCGACGGACAAGAAGAATCGGATAGACATCCGATGTGGAAACTGACATGAATTTGAGCTTACAAGCGAGCTTGACGCCCAAAATTCATGTCAAGTTCCCCGCTGTCTGAACTGTTACGTAAATGAAGGAGGAGATCTGATGAATTATCTGTTTGCTCTTGGAAATCAGAGCTTCTACAATTCAAACACCATGCTGTCCGGAAGACTTGGACAGATGGGAAATGCCAATCTTATGGCGCGGCGGTCAGGCGCTGTGCAATCATCTGGAATGAACCGGTTAAACGGCAATTCCGCACAGATGGGGATGAACCAGCTGACCGGCACTGCTGCACAGACCAGAATGAATCCACTGACCGGCACTGCTGCACAGACCGGAACGAATCCACAGGCCGGCACTGCTGCACAAACCGGAACGAATCCACTGACCGGCACTGCTGCACAGA
The DNA here is from genome assembly GCA_949948825.1 of uncultured Clostridiaceae bacterium. GTDB lineage: Bacteria > Bacillota > Clostridia > Lachnospirales > Lachnospiraceae > Brotaphodocola. The sequence goes on along the minus strand of CATLIJ010000037.1, from coordinate 540 downwards.
CCGGAACGAATCCACTGACCGGCACTGCTGCACAGACTGGAATGAATCCACAGGCCGGCGCTTCCAGACGGTCCGGAAGCAATCCTCAGACGGGAACCTTTGGAATGGCCCAACCTGCTGGCAACCCCAGCCCGGTTGGTATGCCTGGGCAGCCAAGCATGCCCGGTTCTTCCAAAGCAGCACAGCCACAAGGCAGCACAGCAGTTCAAAGGCAGCCGGATCTGGATACTTATGAATGTCAGACCTGCAAAAGCCGGAAATACCAGGATGGGTCCAATGATCCGGGAGTTTCCTTTAAGACTCCCACCCATGTAAGTCCGGAGGCTGCTCCTGCTGCCATCCGCGCTCATGAAATGGAGCATGTGGCCCATGCACGGCTGAAAGCTGAGAAGGAAGACCAGGAGATTGTTTCCCAGTCTGTAACCTACCATACCAGTGTATGTCCGGAATGCGGCAGAGTCTATATGGCCGGCGGAACTACCCGCACCACCTTCCGTAGCGCCCCGGTTACAGAAAAGCCTCCGGTTGAAAAGGGGCAGT
>CATLIJ010000036.1 GCA_949948825.1 uncultured Clostridiaceae bacterium | reverse complement strand
ATCTGTGTTTCCGCCGGTGGTGCCCATTACATGGGTTGAGTTGTAATGTACATCATAGAAATTCATGGTTGCGCTGAACTTATTATCCGTAGGACCAGCAAAGAAGTTCAGACAGCCGTCGCGGCCTAAAATGTCGCTGGACTGTTTCACAACAGCAGCCACCGGTGCATAGCAAAGCACATCATCATAACCAGTTCCGCCGGAGATCTTCAAAAGCTCTGCCACTGGGTCCTCAAAATTCCCTGTATTAACAAAATGCAGCTCAATGCCGTCCTTTGCAGCCTCTGCTGGCGGGAACAGGGCAGCTGCCCGGTCCAGACGGTCCTGATTCAAGTCAGTCACAACTACCATGGAAGGACGGACATCCCGGTGAAGAGCATAGGTGAGAGCCCCAAGTCCCATGGGACCTGCTCCGGCCATGATGGCCAGCTTTCCGCCTTCTTTAATTCCCATCTGGTGTGTGTAAACTCCCATCTGAGTGTGGTAAGCAGCATTAAATGCTCCGATGCTGCAGGACATTGGCTCTGCCAGGGACGCTTCATAGTAAGCGCGGCCTGTATACTCCAGCAGACATCCAAGCTCCATCACCTCTGCGGGAATAATGCAGTATGTAGCATCTCCTCCAAAGAACTCATAAGAATATCCAGGACTCCACATGGTTCCCTTGTAGTTTAAGGCTGGCTGAAGCGTAAACTTCATCCCCGGCTTAAAAGTATCCTGGTGATTCTTTCCCACCTTTACAATATCCCCTGCAAACTCATGACCCATAATAGCCGGATGCTCTGCCACATCATCATGGACCCGCTTATGGGCAGTTCCAAGAATGGCGCACTTGTAGGTAGACATACAGATACTGTCAGAAACCACCTTTACCAGGATCTCGTCATCTGTAATCTCCGGAAGCTCAAACTCCTCAAGCCTCAAATCATTTGCTGCATGCAGTCTGACACCTTTTGCCTTCATGTTAAAAACTCCCTTCTTATCATATTTTAAAATTTATGGATTTGCAATACAAACTTCCTTTTTCTGAAACACCCTTTTTTAACCCGTTACGGTTCACAGGGGGCATCTTCTCGCCCTGTGAACGATAACTAAAACTCGTTGTGAATCACTACCTTTGGAATCAGTCCTTCAATCACATCATACTCAGCCGCCTGTGTGCCGCTGCACATCACATTGGCTGCACCTGTGGCAGTGGAAAGACGAACCAAATCCTCTAAGTCCATACCAGATTCCTCTGCGACTGCAAGGGAAGCCACCACACTGTCTCCTGCGCCCACAGTGCTGCCCACAGGCACCTTTAACCCTTCTGCATACAAAGTCTTATCTTCTGTCACATACAATGCGCCGTCGCCTCCCATGGAAACCACAATCTTCCCGATTCCATACTGCTCCATCAGCTCACGGGCCGCTGCTTCAAGTTCCTTCGGCGTATTTAAGGCGCGCCCCAAAAGTCCGGAAAGCTCATGGTTGTTGGGCTTAATCAGATAAGGAGACGCCTTTATGCCTGCTGCAAGCAGATCTCCGTCCGCATCCAGGATCACCCTGGCTCCAGCCTCCTTGCAGGCTTTCACCCAGGTATAATAAGTATCCTTGGGAGATCCCTTTGGAAGGCTGCCGGAGATTACCACAAGATCCCCTTCCGTCAGCTTTGCCAGCAAATCCTGCAAAACCTCGTTTAAAATCTCCTCTGACACAGTAACTCCCGGCTCATTGATATCCGTATTGGTGTGGTTTACCGGATCAATCACCTTCAGATTCGTCCGTGTCTCCCCTTCCACAAAACGGAAGCTGGTCTCAAGCCCCATGGCCCGAAGAGCCGACAAAATTGCATTACCGGTGTCTCCGCCCAAAATTCCAGTGGCAATGCTCTTTTTTCCCAGCTTGTCAATAACCTTGGATACATTGATCCCCTTCCCTCCTGGATCTGTCCGCATAGTTGTAATGCGATTCACACTGTCAACCGTCAGAGAAGGAATCTCAACGGTCTTATCCAACGCTGGATTCAATGTTACAGTATAAATCATATCAATACCCCCTTCTTGTTTTATTTCAACAATTTATTGTTGTTGAATCAACAACTTTAAGTATATATTACCACATTTTTTCCAAATGTCAACTACTTTTTAGAGATTTTTTCAAAAAAATTTTATGGCATCTTTTGTTTCAAAAGTTTTGTGTTTTACAGAAACAATGAACTGCGATGTCAGAAAAAAGCATCGGAAAAGAGAAAAGGAAGGGAACACTTTATCATATGAAGTGTTCCCTTCCTTTTCTCTTTTCTCTTTTCTCTCCAAATCAAACCAGCCTTGATCTTCGTGTCTTCACGAAACCAGCCCTGATTTCTCAGCCAAACTGCACCACATCCTCTACTGGCTCTGCCGGAGTCACAGCTTCCGCATAGAGCACTGGCCCCTCCCCGTGATAATCCTTCCAAAATTCCAGCTCCACGCGGGCCCGCACCTTTACCCACTGTCTGGTCTCCAGGTTTTTGGCTTCCCTGGACTTGCAGATATACCCTAAAAATGTCATATCATCCGCACAGCAGGTCATGGCCATCCGCCCCGGCACAAAATAATTCCTGGGAAAATCCGGTGACTTGAACACCATGGCAGTAAACTCCACCACCTTGCCCACATAACGCTCTGGCTTATCCATACAGTCAATATACCAGATTCCATAAGCTTCCGGCCCGATTTCCACCACAGGCGCATTGATATCATAGGGAAGATCCTCCTCTGACAGCTCATCAATCTCCCCGTTTTCATCCTCAAACACAATATCACATTTGGTATTCATGGATTTGAGCATCCGCTTATACCGTTCCAGATCCTCAATGCCATCACAGCGGTTGCAGATAATCAGCTCTGACCCGCGGACCATAGCAGCCAGCAGGGACTTCATGTTTTTCACATACAGTTCAAAAGTAGACATATCCACAATCGTAATCTGCTGATAAATCACCCAGTCCGCCGGAAGCTTCAGATCCTCCTGATTCCACATACCGTTCCACTCAATCAGAACCCGCTCAGGATTGTACAGCAGCTCCAGCTCTGTCAGCCGCTCCGGAGAAATCTGGCTTAATTCCTCCACATAGACCACAGAGGTCCGGACACTCTCCAAAAGCTCTGGTTCATACTCATTTTCCCCCTCCTCGCAGACAATCAAAAGTGTCTTTCCCTCGGTCTGAAAATATTCCTGTTCCATGGTAAAGGTTAAAAACTCTGTTTTTCCTGCCTCCAGAAAACCATTGATCAGAAATACCGGCATAATCTCGTCATCAATCATCGGTCCCATGGCCAAACGCCTCCTCAAGCTCGCCTTCCTTTAAATTGGCGCCAATCACGCAAATCTTTCCTGTATAATCCGGCGCGCCGGTGCGAATCTCGTACTCCTCCGGCACCAGATCAAAATAATACCATTCTCCCGGATTCTCTCCCGGAAGCATCCCCTTAGCGCGGAGCACATCTCCATATCGGCTGCCATAGGCAAGCTCCTCCAGAACCTCCTCCAGCTTCTCCTTTTTACAGGCAGCCGTAGTTTCCAGACCCCAGCTGGAAAACACCTCATCTGCATGGTGATCATGATGGTGATGATGGTCATGACATCCGCAGCCGCAGTCCGGACCATGGTCGTGACCATCTCCGTGATTGTGACCATGTTCTTCCCCGTGAACATGGCTGTGGCCATGCTCTTCCTCATGCTCATGACCGTGCTCATGCTCTTCCCCATGGCCATGGCTGTGGTCATGCTCCTTCTCATGGTCATGACCGTGCTCATGGTCTTCCCCGTGGTCATGCTCCTCCCCGTGGTCATGACCGTGCTCTTCCCCATGAACATGGCTGTGGCCATGCTCTTCCTCATGGTCATGGCCGTGCTCATGGCTATGCTCCCCGCATCCATCTCCATGATGATGGTGATGGTGGGATTTCTCATATTCTGCCTTGGCCTGCTCCAGCAATTCTTCCATCATGGTATCCGGCTTCTCAATCAGCTCCAGCAGCTGGCTCCCCCCCAGCTGGTCAATCGGAGTGGTGACAATGGCTGCCCCCTGGTTGCGCTCTCTTAACATCTCCACAGCCTTTTTCACCTTTCCTGCTCCGGTCACATCAGTACGGCTTAAGACAATTGTCCCTGCATTCTCCACCTGATTATTGAAAAACTCACCAAAATTCTTCATATACATCCGGCACTTGTTTGCATCCACCACAGTAACTGCACTGTTCAGCCGGACCTCCAGATCCTTTGCCACATTGCGCACTGCATTCATCACATCTGACAGCTTTCCCACACCAGAAGGCTCAATGATCACCCGGTCCGGATGATATTTGGTCAGCACCTCCTTAAGGGACTCTCCGAAATCCCCTACCAGGGAACAGCAGATACATCCGGAATTCATCTCCCGGATCTCAATTCCGGCATCCTTTAAAAATCCCCCGTCAATCCCAATTTCCCCAAACTCATTCTCAATGAGCACCACCTGCTCCCCTGCAATGGCCTCCTGCAGCAGTTTTTTGATAAAAGTCGTCTTTCCTGCACCTAAAAATCCAGAAATAATATCAATCTTTGTCATAATTGTTCCCTTTCTTCTATTTTTTTACAAGGATGGGGTCTGTCCGTCCTCATCCTTTCCCTGCTCCTCCATAAACCGGTGAATGCCCTCCACCACTTCCTGATCCAGAATGTGTTCCATCCGGCAGGCATTTTTCTCTGCCATCTCCTTTGGCACCCTGGCAATCCTCTCCAAAAACACAGTCAGAAGACAATGCCTTCGGTAAATTTCTCCGGCTTTCTCCTTTCCGATCTTTGTCAGATGAATTTCCCCTGACCTTTCCATGACAATAAATCCCTTTTCCCGCAGAATGCTCATGGCACGGCTGACACTGGGCTTGCTGAAATTCAGCTCTCTGGCAATGTCAATGGAATGCACCGCCCCCTTTTTCTCCTTTAAAACCAATATGGTCTCCAGATAATTCTCACCCGATTCATTCATACCTGCCTCCGCCCCCTTTTCTCCCTATCATATACGAAATTTTCCTTCCCGTCCAGTGCTTTCTGCTGCAAAAAGGACAGTCTGTCTCAAAACCCCTTTTTCATTAAAAAGTTTCCTTGAAAGTAAGAACTTTATGCCTTATAATAGATATACAATTTACAATATAGACTCAGAAGAGGTTTTGTTATGAGGCATAAAACAACGCGTTTTTTAACGGTCAGTCTTATTCTGGCCTCTGTTTTCTGTATGATTGTATTTAATATCCAGACAATCTGGATGAACCGGATCGGCGCAGATGCCATAAGGGAAATTGGCATTATCTATATGTCAAGCATGAGCAGACAGGTTGCCGCCCATTTTGGCACCACAATCCAGCTTCGCCTGTCACAGGTGGAAGCCCTGGTGGATGCAGTCCCCCCGGGACGGGACCAGGACAATGAGGCTATGCATGTGGAGCTGACCTACAATGCCCGTTCCAGAGGATTTGAATATCTGGCATTTTATACTGAGGACGGGGAGTTCCATATGATATACGGCTCAAAGATCCATCTGGAAATACCCCAGTCGCTGCACAAATCCGTAGTGGGAGGCAGGGATAATGTCAGTGTGGGACAGGATGAATATGGACAGAGAGTTGCCTTAATGGGCGTGCCTGCTGCCTATGACATGGGAGATGGACGAAAAAGCGCTGCGCTTGTGGTAGGACTTCCGATCAGCTATCTAAGCGATACCCTGTCTGTGAATATTGACACTGATATGGTAAACTATTCCATCATCCGCACGGACGGGACCCTGATTCTGGAAAACTCAGGTGTGAAAAACGGCAATTATTTTGATGAGGTAAATTCAAAAGAACCGGGACAACCCATTGCCAAACTAAAGGAATCCATCTCTAACGGGCAGGAATATACCGACGAGATCCTCTTAGATGGAGTGCAGTGGAACCTGTACTGTACAAAGCTTCCATCCTCTGATTGGTATTTACTGCTGCGCATGCCTTATAATACCCTGGACCAGACCGTGGAGCAGATGACTGAAAAATGGTCCTTTTATTCCTTCACCAGCTGCATTCTTATTCTCTGTGTACTTCTTCTGGTTTTTGCCGTATATTTCTGGCTGACCAGAAAACAGATGAAAGAACTGAAGGAAGCATACCAGGCAGCTGAAACAGCACGAAAATCTGCTGAAACAGCAAGGCAGTCCGCTGAAGCAGCAAGACAATCTGCTGAAATGGAGCGGCGTACCGCCGAGCGGGCGAGCAAAGCGAAAAGTGAATTTCTTTCCAATATGAGCCATGATATCCGCACACCCATGAACGGCATTATGGGAATGACCCTGATTGCCATGAATAATCTGGACAATGCGGTGCGGATTCGGACATGCTTAAAACGAATCAGCGTATCCAGCCGTCATCTTCTTGGATTAATCAATGACATGCTGGATATGGCCAAAATGGAAAACGGCGGATTTACCCTGAACCTGGAGCCCGTCTCTCTGCGTGAGGTCATGCAGAACATTATGACTGTGATTCAGCCTCAGGTTCAGGAAAAGCATCAGAATTTTAATATTTATATACATAATATCCAATATGAAAACGTATGTGCGGACAGAGTGCGCTTAAGCCAGATTTTACTTAATATTATTGGCAATTCTGTCAAATTCACACCAGAAAATGGCCGGATTGAGGTATTCCTTTCCGAGGAGCCATCCCCAAAAGGGAACTCATACACCCGGTCCTGCCTTCACATTAAAGACAATGGAATCGGAATGACACAAGAATTTAAGGAGAAAATTTTTGATCCATTTGCAAGAGAAGACAATGCCCGCGTAGAAAAGCATGAGGGCGCAGGAATGGGAATGACCATCACCAAATATATTGTGGATGCCATGGGAGGCAGTATCCGGGTAGAAAGCCAGCCAAATATAGGCAGTGATTTTTATATTTCTCTGGATATGGAAAAGATTATACAGCAAGAGCAGGAACTGCTTCTTCCTCCAAGAGATGTGCTGATTATTGATGATGACGAAATGTGCTGCCAGACAGTAAAGAACACATCCCAATCCATTGGACTGAACGCAGAGTATGTGACAGACTTCAACCATGCCGTTCAATGGCTGGAAAAATACCTGGCTTCCAAAAAGGAGCCGATTGTACTGCTTGACTGGGACATGAAAGGACAGGACGGCCTTCCGGCTGCAGCAGAGCTGCGCAGACATTTTGGCCCTGGTCTTACGCTTCTGCTTCTGTCGGATGGAGAATGGGATGAATTGGAGTCACAGGCTGAACCTGTTGAAATTCAGGGCTTTATTGCAAAACCTCTGTTTCGTTCCGGATTGTATTACGGGTTAAGGCCATTTACAGAAGTTCAGACATCAGAGCCAGAACAATCCGAAGAGACCGTGGATTTTACCAGTAAACGGGTTCTGTTTGCAGAGGATAATGAACTGAATTGGGAGATTGGCAGCTCCATGCTTTCCGAACTGGGTCTGGAGCTGGACTGGGCAGAAAACGGAAAAATCTGTCTTGAAAAATTTGAGCAGTCTGAAAGCGGCTGGTATGATATTATTTTAATGGATTTAAGAATGCCAGTTATGACAGGATATGAAGCAGCAGCAGCCATCCGCCGGCTTCCCCGGAAGGATGCAAAAGAAATCCCCATCATCGCTGTCAGCGCAGATGCCTTTGATGATGATATACAAAAATGCATTACCTGCGGAATGAATGCCCATGTGGCCAAGCCATATGATCTTGCTGTGCTGATTGACCTGCTGACTCAATATCTTCATACATAAGCTTTATCCTATTTTGTTGCTGTTCATGGGAGGAATCTTCTTGTCCTGTCCCATGAACTGTAACTCTACTTTTAAATCACAGGAGGTTTGCATTTTGAAAAAAACAATCTCAATATGTATGGCCCTCCTTGCCGCCGGAGCTTTGACTGCCTGCGGCGGGAAAGATACTATGACGGATTCTCCTTTGCTGGAAAAGGAGGCAGAAAAGGAAACACAGATTACGCTTTGGACATTTCCCGTTGGCAACTGGGGGAATCTGACTACAGTATCCAGCCTGATCACCAGTTTTCACAGAGAGCATCCGGAAATTCATGTCAATGTGGAATGTCTGAATTATGACAATGGAGATGAGATGATACGGGAAGCTATTGCAAATGGCAATGGTCCGGATCTTGTATTTGAAGGGCCGGAGCGGCTTGTGGCGGATTGGGGCGATCAGGGACTGATGGCAGATCTGTCTGACCTTTGGGCCCTGGATACAGCCAGCGGAATTTATGACAATATCCGAAAAGCCTGTCAGCACAGCAATGGCTCCTACTATGAATTTCCTGTCTGCATGACTGCCCATTGTATGGCAATTAATTATGATATGTTCCAGGAGGCCGGAGCTCTTGCCTATATTGACGAAGAAAACCACACCTGGACCACAGAGGATTTCATCACAGCAGTTCAGACCCTGAGGGCTTATGGTCAGGAGCATGTGGGCGTGATTTACTGCAAAAATCAGAGCGGAGATCAGGGAACACGGGCTCTGGTCAACAATCTGTATGGGGGAACCTTTACGGATGAAGCCCACAGCGCTTACACCATTGACAGTGAAGAAAATATACAGGCTCTAAAGCTTTTGCAGGATTTGGAGGGCATTGAATTTAAGTCCGATATGACACCCTCAGATGAGATTGCTTCGTTTTGCCGGGGCGATCTGGCCATGGCCTTCTGCTGGAATGCTTCCATTGAGATCACGCAGATTATTAACAATTCAGAGCTGAACTTTGAGATATTTCCCATGACATTTCCCGTCAGCCAGGGGACCCCAAAGCTCCAGGGCGGAATATGGGGATTTGGTGTGTTTGACTATGGAGATGAAAAAAGGGTTCAGGCAGCAAAGACATTTATCCGCTTTATGACAGAAAATGACACTAATTACAAACGGGCTGTATTAACCTCCTCCTTCTGGCCAGTGCGGGATATGAGTGAAATCTATGAAAATGACATGCTGATGACCGAGTACAGTCTGTTCATGCAATATATGGGGGATTACTATCAGATCACCCCCGGATGGGCCTCTGCCCGCAGGGGATGGTGGCAGATGCTGCAAAAAATCGGAAACGGAACAGACATCACCTCAGCTGTGGAGGAATTTTCACAGCAGGTCAATGGTAATATGAGCTTGGATTAAGCTCACTGATTTTATATTGTAACAATTCAGACGGAAATATCTGACATGAATTTTGGATATCAGGCTCACCTGCAAGCCAAAATTCATGCCAGCTTCCGCCTCCGTTGGATCTCCCGGCTTTTGTCTGTCAAAGACAGAGAACAAGATTCCCCTTCAAACATGCACACCTGTATCTCTTCTTTTTCCTTCAGGCTCCTGCTGCAATTTCCTCACAATCAATCTGATACATATTCTTTCTGTGAATCAGTCCTGTTTCCTCCAGAGTTTTCACTAACCGGTACACAGTAGCCATCCCAACAGAAGTATCTGTTTTGCTTGCCTGATAATAAATCTCCTTACAGCTGCTGCACTCCTCCTGTAAAATAATATCAATTAAAAGCTGCCTTTGGTTGGTAATCCTGCACCCATTTTTCCTTAATTCTTCCATTATCAAAGCTTTTTTGCTATCCATTGACATACCAGACTCCCTCTCACATTCTGATCAGACAATTCCATTCCATGCTGTGATCTCTGCCATTAAAATATTATATTTCCAATAAAATGAATCAAAAATGCCACCACATAAGCAGTTGCCATCTGAAATCCCACTGCCCGCAGGGTCCATTTCCAGGACCCCATCTCTCTTTTTATGGCTCCCACTGCCGCAAAACAAGGCATGCACAACAGATTAAACGCCATATAAGAATAAGCAGAAACCCGGTTAAACACTTCTCCTATGGCTGGAAGCGCCTCCTCTCCTGCCATCACAGCCTCCACCATCTCATCGCTGACACCGCCAAACACCTGTCCAAAGGTAGCTACAATATTCTCCTTTGCAATCCAGCCAGTCACTACTCCCACAGAAGCTCTCCAGTCCCCCCACCCTAATGGAACAAAGATCCACCGGATTCCGTTTCCAATGGAGGCCAGCAGACTCTCCTCCATATCACACATTCCGGAAAAATTAAAGCTGGACAAAAACCAGATCAGAACCGTGGAGGCAAAGATTACAGTGCCTGCCTTGACGGCAAAGCCTTTTACCTTCTCCCCTCCATGAATCAGCACGCTTTTTAAAGCAGGCACCCGGTATTGGGGAAGCTCCATAATAAAGTTGGAAGCGCCGCTTTTAAATGCAAATTTATTTAGTATCAGGGCTCCCAAAACAGCCACCACAATTCCCAGCATGTAGACAGAAAATACAATCATGGTCTGGTTCTGATCCGCAAACAGGGTTGCCGCAAACATGGCATAGATCGGCAGCTTGGCTCCACAGGACATAAAAGGAGTGATCATCATGGTAATCTTCCTGTCCTTGTCACTTTCCAGAGTCCGGGAAGCCATCAGCGCTGGAACCGAACAGCCAAATCCCATAAGCATGGGAATAAAGGAACGGCCGCTTAAACCAAAATGGCGGAAAATCCGGTCCATGACAAAAGCCACACGTGCCATATAGCCACTGTCCTCCAAAAAGGACAAAAGCAAAAACAACACCAGCACCAGGGGCAGAAAACCAACCACAGATCCAATGCCGTCCAGACAGCTGGCCACTAATCCCACTGCCCAGGGAGAAGCTCCCATGCCCTCCACTGTACTGACAATTCCATCTGCGCCAATCCCCCACAGATCCCCCACAACCCCCTCCAGCCATTTTCCCGGACTTAAAAGCCCTTCCACAAACAGAAAATTCTCACTGAAGGTACAGGCAAACATCACATACATCACTGCTGCAAAAATGGGCAGGGCCAGAATCCGGTTGGTAAGGATTTTATCCAGCTTGTCGGATTTTGTCTCCACATAATCCTTATGAGCTTTTTTTACACATTCCTTCACAACCTTGCTTATGTACTGATAACGCAAATCTGCAATTCTTGCCTCTGCATCCCCGTCTGCACATTGATTTGCCTGGTCCACCAAAGCCTTTACGGAAGCTTTCTCTGTCGGCCCCAAAGAGCCTGTCACCACCTCGTCATTCTCCGCCAGCTTAACTGCCCTCCACCAGCTTTCGTCCGGGTCTTTGCCTCCCAGGGTAGCTGCAATCCCTGCTATAACATCTTCCAATTCCTTCCCGAAAATCCGCAGTCTCTCCGGCTTCTGATGATTTTCTGCCACAGAAAGAGCTGCCTCCATCAATTTCTTCAGCCCTTTCCCGCTTCGGGCCGCCACTGGCACCACCGGCACACCCAAAATCCGGGACAGCCCTTCACAGTCAATCTGGTCTCCCTTTGCCTCCACCTCATCCATCATATTGAGGGCAATCACCATGGGAATCCGGGTCTCCATCATCTGCAGCGACAGATACAGATTCCGCTCAATGCTGGTCCCGTCTACAATGTCAATCACTGCATCCGGCTTATCCTTCACAATATAATCTCTGGCCACAATCTCCTCTGCCGAATAGGGAGACAAAGAATAGATTCCTGGAAGGTCTAAAATCACTGCCTCCTTATTTTTCTTATAGATCCCCTCCTTTTTATCCACTGTGACTCCGGGCCAGTTTCCCACATGCTGTCTGGAGCCTGTCAGCTCATTAAATAAAGTGGTTTTCCCGCAATTAGGGTTTCCGGCCAGCGCAATCGTTACACTCATGTTGTTGCCTCTCCTTCTTTCCGTCTTATTTTCTATTCTGCCCTTCTCTTCCTGGGTTTCCTGGTTAGGAACTGTCTGGAAATAACCTGTGCAATCTCATTTCCCCTTCCAAAAAACCATTATGTTTTAGTTAGCAATAACTAACTCTTTCTCATCTCAATCTTCTGAGCCTCCTCCTTCCGAAGACTCAGCTCATACCCCCGCACATTCACCTCAATCGGATCTCCCAAAGGCGCGGTTTTGATAATTTTCACCTTCACTCCCGGAGTAATCCCCATATCCATGATTCTCCGCTTCACAGCTCCCACTGTGGCAATGGAGGCCACGATTCCCTCCTGCCCTGGTTTTAAATCTCCCAGTGTCATAAATCCATCCTCCCTCACATGTTATTGGCCTGATCTGCCACCATAATCCGATTAGCCAGAGCACGATTCAAAGCAACCTTTACCCCCTTTACCATCAAAATCATACCCCCCGGATTCTCCCCCACTACACGCACAGTCTCTCCCTGAATCAATCCCAAATCCTGCAGATGGCGCTTCATCTCCTCCTGCCCCCGAAATTCCTGAATCCTTCTGATTTCTCCCTTCCCCATCATAGACAATGGCATGGAACACACTCCCTTTCTCCTCTTTTCTGCTAATTTTTGTAAATTCATCTTCTCTTTTTTGAAACTGACTATCATTTTCATAGTTATCTTACGCTAATTTTTCTGAAATGTCAATAAGGGTTATTGAGAAAAATTCTCAATAACCCTTATTTCTAAAAATTTTCTTTTCTGGTATGAAACCAATGGGTTTTGTGAATCCTAAACCATACCAAACACAAAATACTTTTTCACGAGAACCAAATCCTTGTGCTTTTACAGCACCTGGCTCAGCCCTCTCGGAAGTCTAATGGAGGAATCTTTTATGAAATCAATCTGGCATGACACACTACCCCTCCCGTCCTATCCGTCTCTTCCTGGCAGTATCCGCACTGAGGCAGCTGTCATTGGGGGCGGTTTAGCCGGAATTCTGACAGCCTATTATCTGACCCGATCCGGCATTCAGACTGTGGTCCTGGAGGCCCGACGCATTGGCAGCGGACAAACCAGCGGCACCACTGCAAAAATCACTGCCCAGCACAACCTGATTTATCAAAAGCTTATTGCCGGTTTCGGTGAAGAGGCTGCCCGCCAGTATGTCTCTGCCAATCAACAGGCCATTCGAGAATACACCCGGCTCATTCGCTCCAAATCCATTGACTGTGACTTTCAGGAAGCCTCTGCCTGCCTTTACACCCGGCTTCCAGGAGACGCCTTATCCCAGGAATATAAGGCTGCCTCCAGACTGGGCATTCCGGCCCATCTCTCCGCGGATACCGAACTGCCCTTCCCGGTGCGAAATGCCCTGTATTTTCCCAATCAGGCAGAATTTCATCCCCTGAAATTTCTGAAAGCTGTGGCAAACGGACTGACCATTTATGAAAATACCCCGGTTCTTTCCGCAAAAGGCCATCATCTCCACACTCCCCTGGGAGAGGTGACAGCACGCCATATTATCTTTGCCTGCCACTATCCCTTCCTGCTGTGGCCAGGTTTGTATTTTGCCCGGATGTATCAGAGCCGGAGCTATTGTCTGTCTCTGGCAGGCATTCCTCCTTTAAAGGATATGTACCTGGGAATCGACCCGGGCGGTCTGTCCTTCCGCTCTGCCAGAAAGCGCCTGCTTCTTGGAGGCTTTGGCCACCGTACTGGAATCATTCCGGACAATTCCTACCAGCGCCTGCAGAATTTTGTCCATAAATACTATCCTGCTGCCAAGACGGTCTCCCACTGGTCAGCCCAGGACTGTATGTCTTTGGACCAGGTCCCCTATATTGGACCCTATTCCTTCCTGGAGCCAGACTGGTATGTGATTACAGGTTTTAACAAATGGGGCATGACTGCTTCTATGGTGGCAGCCCAGTTAATCAGCCGGAAAATATGTAAAAAACCGGTTCCCTGGGAGTCTGTCTTTACACCCAGGCGTATCCGGCTAAAAGCCTCCTGGAGGGAAGCTATGACCCACCTTTCTGAAAGCTCCCGCGGACTGGCCCTTGGCCTCCTCCATCCCAACCGGCGCTGCCCTCACATGGGATGCCGCCTGAAGTGGAATCCTTACGAATGTACCTGGGAATGTCCTTGCCATGGCTCCCGCTTTTCCCACCAAGGCAAGCTTTTGTCCGGACCGGCTCAGACCTCTGCTTCAGTCCCCTCCCGGTAAAGCCATTTTCTGCACAAAGCCACCATTTACTTGATTTGAATTGGCAGGCTGCAGCACACTCGGTATACCTGGCTGGCAGAGGCTGCCAGCCTTTGTCCGGCCAGACCTGCTGCCTCCCGGTACTCCCGCTCCTGACCATGAATCGGCACTACTCCGCATCCAATCTCATCCATTGTGACAATCTCTGGCCCCGCGGCCAGCACCTGATCTACAAATGCCTTTGGACTCTCCCCTCTCTCCAGCACCTGGCGAATCCATCCATGAAATCCTGTGAGAAATTTCTTTTGAAAGGCTGTGTCCGGCACATCCCTCTCCCCATCTCCTCTGTTAATATTTTTGAAGGTAATAACACTTGTAATCCTCTGAAAGCGCGTTAACATAACAAGTGTACTCCAACCCGTCATTTTCGTTGTACAGCTCCATTTTCCAAGCCGGGAAAGTGGGACGTCTTA
>CATLIJ010000035.1 GCA_949948825.1 uncultured Clostridiaceae bacterium | reverse complement strand
ATGCAGATTATGTTTCAGAGATTCAGATGAGAAAGCATCCTTATGAAAAAGGAGTTCCGGCCCGGAGTGGGATTGAGTATTGACAGAGGGCTTAAAAAATACTGTTTGCTTAATTTCCCAAACAGGTGTAAAATAGAATAAAAACACCAAGGAGAGTTATGGATATGGAACAGAATTCCAAGATGGATGCAGAGATGGAGCAGGAGCAGGAACAGGAGGAAGTAACCGTCACTCTTACCCTGGATGACGGAAGCCAGCTGGAGTGTGTGGTACTTACCATTTTTGACGCAGGAGAGCGGGAATATATAGCTTTGCTTCCCATGGACGGCCAGGAGGCAGAGGAGGGAGAGGTTTACCTGTACCGCTACTCGGAAGATGCAGAGGGCAATCCCAGCCTGGAGAATATTGAAAATGATGAGGAATATGAGATTGTGGCAGACGCTTTTGATGAGCTTCTGGATGAACAGGAATTTGATGAGCTGGTAGGAGAGGATGAAGTGGAGCAATAAAGCTGAATTGGCAGAAAGGAGCTTTATTATGAAAAAACGAATCTTTGCAGCGGCTATGGTGGCAGCGGTTTTGTCGGTTCTGTCCTCCATGCCTGTATTTGCCCAGGGGTGGGAGAGGGCAGAAAATAAATGGCGTTATTTTCAGGAAGACGGCACTGTGGCAAAAAATATGTGGATTGATACAGACGGCGGTCCCTACTGGGTAGGCGCGGATGGCAATATGGCGGAGCGCCAGTGGATTTCCTATCAAGATGCCTGGTATTATGTGGACAGCGGCGGCAGCATGGTCCGGAGTCAGCTGTTAAGGCTGGAGGATGAGCGTTACTGGCTGGATGAGAACGGAGTGATGGCTGCGAACCAGTGGATTCAGACAGAGGACGGCAAGTGGTATTATTTTCTGGAAGACGGCAAGGCCATGAGGAATGGCTGGAAGCTGATTGATGATGATTATTACTATTTTATGAAAAGCGGGGCCATGGCTGTGGATTCCCTGGTATCCGGCAAATACCGGGTAGGGCCGGACGGCAGATGGGTGCATTAAGGGAACCAATGCCGCTGGTGCGGCTGGCGGGACAGTTCCTAAGTTATTCCGAGACAGTTCCTAAGGCAAAGGAGGGAGAAGACGCATCTTGCAGCGTCTTCCCCCTCTTTCTTCTGCCCCTGTGACAGGGAATCTGAGCAGTTGCCATATATTTTCTCAATAAATTCCCAATCAAATGTTGAAAAATGAAGCTAAATGCGATAATATGATAGGAAAAGCTAAAAACCAAAAAGAAAAACAAGAGGTGACAGGCAATGGAATGCAGAATCGTAACGATTCCCGGAGACGGGATTGGACCGGAGATTGTCCGGGAAGCATGCAAGGCGCTGAATCAGGTGGCAAAGAAATACGGGCATTCTTTCCAGTATACAGAGGTTTTGATGGGAGGCTGTTCGATTGATGCACATGGGGTTCCCTTGACAGAGGAGGCTCTGGAGACAGCCAGACAGAGCGACGCGGTGTTATTAGGAGCAGTGGGAGGCAATGTGGGAAATTCCAGATGGTATGATGTGGCTCCCAACTTAAGGCCAGAGGCAGGACTTTTGGCAATCCGCAAGGGACTGAATTTATTTGCCAACATCCGTCCCGCATATTTATACAAAGAACTGGCAGAAGCCTGTCCGTTAAAAAAGGAAATTATCGGAGAAGGATTTGATCTGGTGATTTTAAGAGAGCTGACCGGCGGGCTGTATTTTGGGGAGCGGCATACCACCCAGACAGACGGTGTCTGGCAGGCCACAGATACCCTTACATATAATGAAAATGAGATTCGGAGAATTGCCGTCAAAGCGTTTGATATTGCCATGAAACGGAGAAAGCATGTGATCAGTGTGGATAAGGCGAACGTGCTGGATTCTTCCCGGCTGTGGCGCAGAGTCGTGGAAGAGGTGGCCAGAGATTATCCGCAGGTAAAGCTGGAGCACATGCTGGTGGACAACTGCGCCATGCAGCTGGTGATGAATCCAGGACAGTTTGATGTGATTTTGACAGAAAATATGTTTGGAGATATTTTGTCAGATGAGGCAAGCATGATTACAGGTTCCATTGGGATGCTGTCTTCTGCCAGCCTGAATGAAACCCGTTTCGGTATGTATGAGCCAAGCCATGGTTCTGCGCCGGACATTGCAGGGAAGGATCTGGCAAATCCCATTGCCACCATTCTCTCTGCCGCTATGATGCTCCGGTATTCCTTTGATTTGGATGCGGAGGCAGCGGCCCTGGAGGGAGCAGTGAAAAAGGTGTTGGAGGAAGGCTGGCGCACACCGGATATCTGGTCAGAGGGATGTGTCCAGGTGGGAACAGCCCGGATGGGTGATTTGATTGCAGAGAGAATTTGAGGGAACAGATTTGTGTTTCATACAGACATGATTGAATAAGGAGGATTCCTATGAGAAGTGATAATGCAAAGTCAGGAATGCAGCAGGCTCCGGCAAGATCCCTGTTCCGGGCGCTGGGACTGACAGAGGAAGAGCTGGCGCGTCCTTTAATCGGGGTGGTCAGTTCCTATAATGAGATTGTTCCGGGGCATATGAACCTGGATAAGATTGTGGAGGCTGTCAAACAAGGCATTTCCATGGCTGGAGGAACGCCTATTGTGTTTCCGGCCATTGCTGTGTGCGATGGCATTGCCATGGGTCATGTGGGAATGAAATATTCTCTGGTGACAAGGGATTTGATTGCAGATTCTACAGAATGTATGGCTCTGGCCCATCAGTTTGACGGGTTGGTGATGGTTCCCAACTGTGACAAAAATGTGCCGGGACTTTTGATGGCAGCAGCGCGTCTGAATATTCCCACTGTATTTGTCAGCGGCGGTCCCATGCTGGCGGGGCATGTGAAGGGACAGAAGAGAAGCCTTTCCAGCATGTTTGAGGCAGTGGGCGCTTATGCGGCAGGGACCATGACAGAGGAAGAGGTGGAGGATTTTGCAGACAGGGTATGTCCGACCTGCGGCTCCTGCTCCGGCATGTATACAGCCAACAGCATGAACTGTCTTACAGAGGTCCTGGGCATGGGTCTGGGAGGAAATGGAACCATTCCGGCGGTTTATTCTGAGAGAATCCGTTTGGCAAAGCATGCCGGTATGGCTGTGATGAATCTGATTGAGAAGAATATCTGTCCAAAGGACATTATGACAGAGGCTGCTTTCCGGAATGCCCTGACCATGGATATGGCATTGGGGTGCAGCACCAACAGTATGCTTCATTTGCCGGCCATTGCCCATGAGGCGGGAGTGGAACTGAATGTGGATATTGCCAATGAGATCAGTGCAAAGACTCCCAACCTGTGCCATCTGGCTCCCGCAGGTCCTACTTATATGGAAGATTTAAATGAGGCGGGCGGCGTGTATGCTGTGATGAATGAGATCAGCAAGCTGGGACTTCTCAACTTGGACTGTATGACCGTTACCGGGAAGAATGTAGGAGAAAATATAAAAGGCTGTGAAAATAAGAATACAGAGGTGATCCGTACAGTGGAGAATCCCTATTCGCCCACCGGAGGAATTGCGGTGCTGCGGGGGAACTTAGCGCCGGATTCCTGTGTGGTAAAACGCTCCGCGGTGGTTCCGGAAATGTTAAAGCATGAAGGTCCGGCCCGGGTGTTTGACAGTGAGGAGGAGGCGATTGCTGCCATCAAAGGCGGAAAGATTGTGGCAGGAGATGTGGTGGTGATCCGCTACGAGGGTCCCAAGGGAGGTCCGGGAATGCGGGAGATGTTAAATCCCACATCAGCCATTGCAGGCATGGGGCTGGGGGCGTCCGTTGCCCTGATTACAGACGGACGCTTCAGCGGTGCTTCCCGCGGGGCTTCTATTGGCCATGTATGTCCGGAGGCAGCAGCCGGAGGACCTATTGGACTGGTTCAGGAAGGAGATCTGATTTCCATTGATATCAATGCCAATACCATCCAGATGAACGTGTCCGAGGAGGAGCTGGCAAGACGCCGGGAGAACTGGACGCCTAAGACAAAGGAGGTCTCCGGATATTTAAGGCGCTACATGCGTCAGGTGACAAGCGCGGACAAAGGCGCTGTCTTAGAAGGAAATTAGTAAACCTTGAAAAGAAAAGGAGTTATCATAATGGCAAATACCAATACTCAAGAAGCACACTCCTCCAAGGCTCCCAAAGAGCCAGTGGTTTTAAATGGTTCAGAGATTCTCGTTGAGTGTCTGAAGGAACAGGGAGTGAAAACCGTCTTTGGCTATCCGGGCGGCGCGATTTTGAACATTTACGATGCCCTTTATAAACACCAGGGAGAGATTACCCATGTGCTGACCTCCCATGAACAGGGGGCGGCTCATGCGGCAGACGGCTACGCACGGGCTACCGGCAAGGTGGGAGTCTGTCTGGCCACCTCCGGGCCGGGAGCCACCAATTTAGTAACCGGCATTGCCACTGCTTATATGGATTCCATTCCTGTGGTGGCTATTACCTGCAATGTGGGGGTAAACCTGTTAGGAAAGGACAGCTTCCAGGAGATTGACATTTTGGGAGTGACCATGCCGATTACCAAATATAACTTTATTGTAAAGGATATTAACCGGCTGGCCTATGTGGTCCGCAGAGCTTTCACCATTGCTCAGAGCGGCCGTCCGGGGCCTGTGCTTATTGACATTACAAAAAATGTTACGGCAGATACCTGTGAGTATACGCCTGAAGAGCCAGAGCCCGTGGAGCGTCAGACGGACACCATCCGGGAAGAGGATTTGGAGACTGCTCTGGAGCTGATCCGCAAGGCAGAAAAGCCGTTTATCTTTGTAGGCGGCGGCGCGGTTCTTGCCAATGCCTCTGAGGAGCTTCGGACTCTGGCTCACCGGATTCAGGCCCCTGTGGCAGATTCCCTTATGGGCAAGGGCGCATTTGACGGAACAGATGAAATGTACACTGGCATGGTGGGAATGCATGGTACCAAAACTTCTAACTATGGAATTACAGAATGTGACCTGCTGATTGTGGCAGGAGCCCGCTTCAGTGACCGTGTCACAGGTAATGCCTCCAAGTTTGCCAGGAATGCCAGGATTCTTCAGATTGATGTGGACCCGGCAGAGATTAACAAAAATATCCGCACCCATGCAAGCATTATCGGTGATCTGAAGGTAGTGCTGCGCAGGCTCAATGCCCGTCTGGACCCCATTAACCATGATGAGTGGGTGAATCATGTGGAGCGGATGAAGGATATGTACCCCCTGCGGTATGACAAAAGCGTGCTGACTGGCCCTTATATTATGGAAACGATTTATGACATGACAAAGGGAGACGCAGTGATTGTCACAGAGGTAGGACAGCATCAGATGTGGGCAGCCCAATATTATAAATATCAAAAGCCAAGGACCTTCCTTACCTCCGGCGGCCTGGGAACTATGGGATACGGCCTGGGGGCAGCCATTGGCGCAAAGCTGGCATGCCGGGATATGGGACAGCCCGATAAGACGGTGATCAACATTGCCGGAGACGGCTGTTTCCGCATGAATATGAATGAGATTGCCACCGCAGTCCGGTACAACATTCCCATTATCCAGGTGGTCATGAACAACCATGTGCTGGGTATGGTCCGCCAGTGGCAGACTTTGTTCTATGGGAAACGGTACTCGCATACGGTATTAAATGATGCAGTGGATTTTGTAAAGCTGGCAGAGGCCATGGGGGCCAAAGCGTACCGGGTAAGCACCAGAGACGAGCTGCGTCCGGCTCTGGAGGCTGCCATGGAAGCAGGCGCTCCGGTTGTCATTGACTGTCAGATTAACTGTGATGATAAGGTGTATCCTATGGTGTCG
The DNA here is from genome assembly GCA_949948825.1 of uncultured Clostridiaceae bacterium. Taxonomy (GTDB): domain Bacteria; phylum Bacillota; class Clostridia; order Lachnospirales; family Lachnospiraceae; genus Brotaphodocola. The sequence goes on along the minus strand of CATLIJ010000035.1, from coordinate 8,843 downwards.
CCAGGAGCGCCCATTCAGGATGCCTTTGATGATATGGATTTGAAACTTAATTAAGAGGAGGAAAAATCAATGGGAAGAGTGTACAACTTTTCTGCAGGTCCGGCTGTGCTGCCGGAGGAGGTATTGAAGGAAGCAGCAGAGGAGATGCTGGATTACAAAGGAACCGGCATGTCAGTGATGGAGATGAGCCATCGTTCCAAGGCATATGAGGTTATTATCCAGGAGGCAGAGGCAGATCTCCGGGAACTGATGAACATTCCGGACAATTACAGGGTTCTGTTTTTACAGGGAGGCGCTTCTTTGCAGTTTTCCATGATTCCCCAGAACCTGATGAAGAACAAGGTGGCAGATTACATTATCACCGGCCAGTGGGCAAAAAAGGCATTTAAAGAGGCACAGAAATACGGCAAGGCTGTGGCAGTGGCTTCCAGTGAAGACAAGACCTTCAGCTATATTCCAGACTGTTCTGATCTGCCTATTGACGAAGATGCAGATTATGTGTATATTTGTGAAAATAACACCATTTATGGAACAAAATATAAAACTCTTCCCAACACCAAGGGAAAAACCTTGGTGGCAGACGTGTCCTCCTGCTTCCTTTCCGAGCCGGTGGATGTGAGCAAGTATGGCATTATTTATGGCGGCGTTCAGAAAAATGTGGGGCCTGCCGGTGTGGTGATTGTGATTATCCGGGAGGATTTAATTACAGAAGATGTGCTGGACGGAACACCGACCATGTGTCAGTACAAGATTCATGCTGACGCCAAGTCTTTGTACAATACACCGCCAGCTTACGGCATTTACATCTGCGGCAAGGTATTTAAGTGGTTAAAGTCCAAAGGCGGTTTGGCAGCCATGAAGGAATACAATGAAAAGAAGGCAAAAATTCTCTATGATTTCCTGGATGAGAGTAAGCTCTTTAAGGGAACTGTGGTCAAAGAGGACCGGTCTCTTATGAATGTACCCTTTGTCACTGGCAATGAAGAGCTGGATGCCTTGTTTGTGAAGGAGGCTGCAGCCGCTGGCTTTGTCAATCTGAAGGGACACCGCACTGTAGGCGGAATGCGGGCCAGCATTTACAATGCAATGCCAATGGAAGGCGTGGAGAAGCTGGTAGAATTTATGAAGAAATTTGAGGAGGCACATCAGGCATGAAAACCATTCATTGTTTAAATGCAATTTCCAAATATGGTCTTGGCTTTTTGACAGAGGATTATAAGCTGACCGATGAGATTTCAGAAGCCCAGGGCATTCTGGTGCGGAGCGCATCTCTTCATGAGACAGCCTTTTCTGATACGCTTCTTGCAAGTGCCAGAGCCGGAGCAGGAGTGAACAACATTCCTTTGGAGGACTGCGCAAAGGCAGGAATAGTAGTATTCAACACTCCGGGGGCCAATGCCAACGGGGTGAAGGAGCTGGTGCTGGCAGGACTTTTGCTGGCAAGCCGGGACATTGTAGGGGGAATTGCATGGTGTAAGGACAACAAGGAAGACCAGAATATTTCCAAAACGGTTGAGAAGAGCAAAAAGGCATTTGCCGGCGGAGAGATTAAGGGAAAGAAGCTTGGCGTGATCGGCCTTGGAGCGATTGGAGCAGAGGTGGCCAACGCGGCTGCTTCCCTGGGCATGGAGGTCTATGGATATGACCCCTACATTTCTGTCAATGCGGCATGGATGCTGTCCCGGAATGTAAAACATATTACCAGTGTGGATACGATTTATGAGGAATGTGATTTTATCACAATTCATGTGCCGCTTCTGGACGGAACAAAGGGAATGCTGAATCAGGAAACCTTTGGAAAAATGAAGGACGGAGTTGTGGTCTTAAACTTCTCCAGAGATGTTCTGGTCAATGATGATGATATGGCAGCTGCTTTGGCATCTGGCAAGGTGAAAAAGTATGTGACAGACTTCCCCAATCCCAAGGTGGTGAATATGGAAGGGGTTATTGCCATTCCCCATTTGGGAGCTTCCACAGAAGAATCCGAGGATAACTGTGCCAAGATGGCAGTGATGGAGATGATGGATTACCTGGAGAACGGAAATATCCGCAATTCCGTGAATTATCCGGCCTGTGATATGGGCGTGTGCAAGAGCGAGAGCCGTGTGGCAGTTATGCATCTGAATGTGCCAAACATGATCGGACAGGTGACTGGCATGATGGCTTCCTGCGGCATTAATATTAACGATATGACCAACAAGAGCCGGGATAAATATGCTTATACTTTGATGGATCTGGATAAACAGCCAGATGAGGAGACCATCAAGAAGCTGGGAGCAATTGAGGGAATCCTGCGGGTGCGGGTAGTGAAATAAAACAGTTCAGACAAAGGAGAACCAATATGGCTGACATAAGACCATTTGGTTGTATCCGTCCAGGTAAGGAAGCGGCGCCAAAGGTGGCGGCGCTTCCTTATGACGTTTACAGCCGGCAGGAAGCAAAGAAGGAAGTGGAGAAAAATCCTATGTCATTTCTGGCTGTGGACCGGGCGGAGACCCAGTTTTCGGATGATGTGGATCTTCACGATGCAAAGGTATATCTAAAAGCCAGAGAGCTTTTGGAGAAATGGCAGCAGGACGGGATTCTGATTCAGGATAAAGAGGAATGCTATTATGTGTATGAGCTGACCATGGACGGGCGGAGCCAGACCGGAATTGTGGCCTGCGCTTCTGTGGAGGACTATATTCATGGTATTATTAAAAAGCACGAGAATACCAGGGAAGACAAGGAACAGGACCGGATCTGCCATGTAGATGTGACGGATGCTCACACAGGACCGATTTTTCTGGCATACCGCTCGGATGAGGGGCTGAATCAGATTGTGAGGCAGGTGTGCTGTGAGGAAGCTTTGTATGATTTTACTGCAGAGGATGGGGTGAGGCACCGGGTATGGAAGGCGCCGGACCGTTTTACAGACCAGATCTGTGAGCGGTTTGGCCAGATGAAGGAAATCTATATTGCAGACGGCCATCACCGGGCAGCTTCCGCAGTGAAGGTCAGCCTGAAGCGAAGGAAGGAGCATCCGGACTTTAGTGGTCAGGAGCCATTTAACTTTTTTCTGTCTGTGTTGTTTCCTGATGACCAGCTGATGATTCTGCCCTATAACCGGGTGGTTCAGGATTTGAACGGGAGAACTGCGGAGGAGTTTTTGAAAGAAGCAGCAGAACGGTTTGAGGTGAAGGAATGGGAGGAGGCGTGCAGGGGCAGCCAGAACGGGGAAAAGGGAGCTCCTGCCAGCCGCTGTCATATAGGGATGTACCTTGCCGGAAAATGGTATGATTTGTCTGTAAAGCCAGAGTACCGGATTCAGGACCCGGTAAAGGGCCTGGATGTGTCTTTGCTTCAGGACAATCTTCTGGCTCCGGTTCTTGGAATCGGAGATCCCAGAACAGACGGGAGAATCCGGTTTGTAGGAGGAATCCGGGGCAATCAGGAGCTGGAGCGGCTGGTGGACAGTGGAGAAGGGGCGGTTGCCTTTGCCATGTATCCCACTTCAATTCAGGAATTATTTGATGTGGCAGATGCAGGGCTTTTGATGCCTCCCAAATCAACCTGGTTTGAGCCCAAGCTGCGGAGCGGGCTGTTTATCCATAAATTGTCATGACCAGGTTTTGCAGCAGCCCTGACAGATTGTTCCTTACATCAGGGGAGAGGAGCTATTTATGCATGCGAGAGTTACAAAGGGGCCGGAGTACAAAAAGAGGACTCCTGACAATAGAACCCAAAAAAAGGAACCAGCTCACAGACCAGCAGGCTTTGTGCAGTTTTTGAAGCCAGACCAGCCAAATGTGTTTCAGAAAAGGCAGCAGCTGGAGTTCGAAGTGGGAGAAAAAGGGAAGGAGAATCATACCGGACTTCCGGATTTCATTAAGGAAGGGATTGAGAACCAGTCAGGAATTAGCCTGGATGATGTAAAAGTACATTACAATTCCGATAAACCAGCACAGCTGCAGGCGCTGGCTTATACAAAAGGAACGGATATTCATGTGGCTCCGGGTCAGGAGCGGCATTTGACCCATGAGGCATGGCATGTGGTCCAGCAGAAGCAGGGGCGTGTCCGTCCCACTTCCCGGATACAGGGAGTGAACATAAATGAAGATCCAGCTCTGGAGCGGGAAGCAGATACTGTACAGTTGAAAGGGGGAAAAAATAAAGGAGGAAAAAATAAGGGGGAAAAAACAGGGGGCAGCAGAACAGAGGATGCGCCTACTTTTCAGGATTTGGGGAATGACTGTGATCCAAATATATTAAATCAGGGAACCAGAAATTTTCAACCAGTGCCAAGTGGTAATCTGAAGGCTCCTACTGATCTGGATCTGGCGTTTCGGGGATACGAGAATAAATGGAAGTTTCTTCAGCTTTACACAAAAGAATTTGAATTTCGTGAGCACCAAAAGGGGATGATTCAGATAACAGGAAGTGCGCCATTGGCGGCTCCTTATTATAATCTGTATGATTTTATTGCAGAATTTTATTACCAGCTGTATAAGCCCGGAAAGGACATTCCGGTGTCTGATCTTGGAATGATGCAGAATCTTGCGAGAAGATTAATCAATCAGCTGGCTCAGATTCAGTTTGGCAATTCTATTGGGAACGCTTCGGAAGAGCTTCGGGAGAAAGCAGTGAAAGCAGTAGAGACATTGCCGCCGATTTTAAATGCGGTTCTTTTCCAGCTGGATCGGATGAGCGACAAAGTCAATGCAGTCAATCAAACATGGCATCATATATATCCAAGAAACCTTTTGCAGATGTATATTCTGCCTTTAGGAAAGTTTCTTTGCGGGTATAAGAGGTTAAAGGATGAGGGGCGCAGGATTACGCAGCTGGGGTGCTTGAACATTCTCAAACATTATGGATTGAATCCGGAAACCGGGATAGGAAATATCAGCTCTGTTTATTATTGGAATATAAACAATGGATTCTTTGGTCCGGAGCCAAGATACCGGACAGATGATCCGACGAGCGGCATAGAAAGAAAGTGTCCTAAGACCATGCCTTCTGATCACTATAATGCTGTAATTAACTGGGGGCAGAGTTTTAAGACAGTCAGTGATTATTTAAATGGAAAGATGGGTACCAGAACCCGGTTAGATGAAGGGATTCCAGAAGTAAGCAGTCTAATCAATGAGATTCCCATTTTGAATTATCCGGATTCCCCTCACTCCAATATAGAGGACTGGGAAAATGATGGCAACAATTATCATCTTAGATGATGATGTGGAGAAAGGAAAAGGAGGGGAACCATGATTTATTCTTTGGCCCGGTCAGCGGCCCAAAAGCTTTCCTTCTATTTAAAAGACCGTATGACAGAAGAATGGTTGCGCCGCTTTTCCTTTATTTTGGACGAAGATATCACATGGGAGGATTTAAACCATAAAGATCCGCCAGAGGAGAGCTTTCCCGGTCATCCGGTTCTGAAGCTGACAGAAAACAATCCGCTTGGGAGAACTTGTGTGGAATTGGCTGTGTTTTCCCGTATTTGTCCTTTTGCAGGAGAGATCTTTGAAGGAGTTATTCCTGGCAATGGGAGCGGAATATCTTTGAAGCTTGCCTGGATGGTCCAGGAGGGCAAAGCAGATATGGATGTGGCTCAGATTGCAGATGCTTATTCCCTGATTGAGAAAATACTTTTGCTGAAGGAGGAACCGGGAGATCTGATGGAGCAGCAATATGAGGCGGATTTTACCCTCATGTCTTTTCTTCAGAATCAGTATATGCCCTCTCCGGAAATGGAAGGAATGGTTGCCTTTTGGCCTGCGAAGCAGGAGACAGAGGAAATGATTTTATGGGAGGAAGAGTCAGAAAGACTTGCATCCAAGATCCGCGAGGCTCCGTCCTCCTTGTCTGTGATTTATGGCGAAGCTTTTTCCGGACGTGGTTTTTTCGCGGCTCATACTGCCAGAAAATGCGGACTGGGGATTCTTATGGCAGATTTTCGCTATTTTTCTCATAGGAAACACAATGGCAGGTTAAGGCAGAGCATTCAGCATGTGGTCCGGGATTGTTTTCTTCTTGGCAGCGGACTTTGTATACGGGAAGCAGCTGTTCAGGAGGGAATGGGGAAAGAAGATATGGTCCAAATCCTCCGTTCTGTATCTGACGGTCTTTCCTTTGCCGGACTTCCAATCTTTGTCACAGCCAAACCAGAGACTTCGGTGATACCCTTTCTGGAACAGACCATATTCAGCTTCACCATTCCAAAACTAAATGCCTCCCAAAGTCTGAAAGTATGGAATTATTTTGGCAGGCGTCAGGGAAAGGATTTTGAGGAATGCTGCCATCAGGTGGCCGGACGGATTATTCTGCCTGTGGGCAAGATCAAGCAGGCAGCAGCCCGCTTTGCACTGGAAGAAAACCAGAAGGATATTTTCCGTTTGTCAGAGCTGTGTTATGAACAAATGGACTCAGATCAGTACAGCGGCGTGAAAAGAATTTATCCTGCTTATACATGGGAGGATTTAAAGCTTCCTCCCATGGAAAAGGATATGTTAAGGCAGATTTGCAATCATGTCATGTACCGGGACAAGATTATGGAGCAATGGGACATGGGAAAATTTTATGCCTATGGAAACTGTGTTTCTGCCCTGTTTAAGGGCGCTCCCGGAACCGGGAAAACCATGGCGGCCCATGTGATTGCCAATGAACTTCATATGGCGTTGTATCAGGTGGATCTTTCCAGGGTGCTGGACAAATACATCGGCGAAACTGAGAAGCGGCTGGAAGAGATATTTGCTATGGCGGAAAAAGGAAATGTCATTTTATTTCTGGACGAGGCGGATGCCCTGCTGGGGAAAAGGAGTGAGATTCACAGCTCCCATGACAGGTACAGCAATAATGAGATGGCGTATATTCTTCAGAGAATGGAAGCCTTTGACGGGATTCTTTTGATGGCAACAAATTTAAGCAGCAATTTGGAACCAGCTATGATTCGCCGCATCCGCTATGTGGTGAATTTTACCATGCCTGACCGAAACCGGAGGAAACAGATCTGGCAGTCCCTTTTCCACGAGAAGCTTCCCCATGATACAATTGATTTTGATTTTCTGTCTTCGGATGACTTTGCCTTTTCCGGGGCATCCATCAAAAATATTATGATGAATGCAATGGTCAGGGCAGGGGCAGAAAAAATTCCTTTAAATATGGATCATCTGATGTATGGGATAAAGGAAGAATACCGGAAGATGGAAATTACGGCTTTTTTTGAACAATGGACTTCCTGTGAAGAATGACAGGCAAACATCCTTTTTGTGAATAGAGGGTGTTTGCCTGATCTTTATTGTATTTCATCTGCCAAAAGCCGTTCCACATCCAAAAGTCCCCATCCCTGCTGATTTTTTGGAAGCCCGATATCAAAGGCCCGTTCCCGAAGATGCAGCTTTACATCCCGATTGCTCATCTCTGGATACTTTTCCAGCAGCAGTGCAATGGCGCCGGAGACCAGGGGAGTGGCCATGGAGGTTCCGCTTTTGCTGGTGTATTTACCAGGCTGGTTGGCACAGCTGATAATAGAAGCGCCGGGAGCTACAATTTCCGGCTTGCAGATGCAGGCATTGGTCGGGCCGCGTCCGGAGTAGTCAATCATTCGGCTGCCCATGACATTGACCTCTTTGTGGTCATCGGAGCAGCCTACAGTAATGACCTTCCGGCTGATGCCAGGGGTGGTGATGGTTCCGCTCTTTGGTCCCATGTTGCCTGCTGCCACAACAACCACAAGTCCGTCATCCCAGGCAGCATTGACTCCCCGGACAAGAGCTGAGTTCTCTCCCATATTCCTTCTGGAAAAAGAGCCAACGGAAATATTTACAATGCGAATGTTCCACCGTTCCCGGTTTTCCCGAATCCACCGCAGTCCGGCAAGGACATCCGAGGAGTATCCATTGCCCCGGCGGTCCAGTACCTTTACGGGAATCAGATGGCATCCAGGAGCAACGCCGCAGTACATACCATTTTGTGCTGCGCCGTTTCCGCCAATAATGCCGCATACATGGGTGCCGTGTCCATTGTCATCATAAGGAGCAGTACGCTTTTGCACCATATCGGAAAATGCCGCAATTCTATGTTCCAGGTCTTCATGGGGGAAACAGCCGGTGTCCAGCACAGCTACGCCGATTCCTCTTCCGGTGTATCCCTTTGTGTCATTTCCATGAATGCCGAGTTTTGCATGATTCACAAGAAAATACCTGTAGCTTTCTCCTGTTTTTACTATTAGGGTATTCCTGCGAACAGGGGAGATTGACGATAATGGCAAAAAAGTTGCTGTTTACAAATCACAGTCAATTTTCAGATTTTCTGTCAGATGATTTTAAGAAAATCTTCATAATCTATTTAATCATTATACAAACATTTTGGTAAATATTGTGCTATACTAAGTTCATACGAAATAGAAAAGATTAAATCCTTAATCCTTTTTGAAGCCCAAATTCCTAAAGAAATTGAGAAAAATTCCCTGTGTTGCCCATCACGGCACAGGGGTTTTTCTATGTATTTTTTCAGATGGTTTATGGAGCGGAAGGTATGTAAGGAATTTTACAGGAGGTTATTTATTATGGAAATCAGCGGACACACACAGCTCCTGGCATTGATTGGAAGTCCTGTGGGGCATTCTGGTTCACCGGCCATGCATAATTACAGCAGCCAGAAGACAGGAATGAATTGTGCTTATTTGGCTTTTGACATAAAAGAGGAAGAGACAAGGCAGGCCTTTGATGCGTTGCGGCTGCTGAATGCCAGGGGATTTAATGTTACCATGCCCTGTAAGACTGCTGCGGCAGAGTGCTGTGACGAGCTGTCCGATACGGCAAGGCTGATCGGGGCGGTGAACACAGTGGTTAATGATAATGGGA
>CATLIJ010000034.1 GCA_949948825.1 uncultured Clostridiaceae bacterium | reverse complement strand
ATAGTCTCTTCTCTCCTTTTCTTTCCTTTTCTTTCGGGCAGACCGCCCGTTTGCTTTCCTCTTTATATGGATCTTCCTCTCCCGGGAAAGGGAAGCTCCTGTCACAAAACATACCTGAAATCAATCCAAAGCTACGCCTTCTTTTTTGCCATGTAAGCCTTGTATTCCTTCAGCAGAGACCACACCAGCACGCCAATGGCCACAAAGAAGAATACATCAAAAATCGGTCTGGCAAAAAATGCGCCAAAGGACTTATACTGCATAATGCCGCGCCGCAAATAGGTTTCCAGCATCTCGCCGATCAAAAAGCACAGCACAAACGGCGTGGTTGGCAGGCGGAATTTGTGATAAATATATCCTACAATACCAAACAATAAAATAGACTGTACGTCAAAAATCCGGTTGTTGGTAGCATATGCGCCCACACAGCAAAGCACCAGAATCAAAGGAAGCAAAATATGTTTCGGAACCTTTAACACCTGGACAAAGCCTTTGATACAGGTCCATTCCACCACCAGCATAATCACTGCGCAGACCATACAGGCTGCAAAAATTCCATACACCACATCTGCATTTTTTACAAACAGCAGGGGGCCTGCAGACAACCCGTGAATCAGGAAACCTCCCAGCATCATTGCGGTCACTCCGTCACCGGGAATACCGAGCACCAGAAGAGGAATCATAGCTCCGCCAATGGTTGCATTATTGGCTGCCTCTGTAGCCACAATGCCGTCCGGACACCCTTTTCCAAATTCATCTGCATGCTTGGACATATTCTTTGCTGTCACATAAGCCAGCATTCCGGAGGTAGAACCGCCGATACCAGGCAGAATGCCGATTCCAGTGCCAATCAATGCAGAGCGGAGGAAGTTTGGCAGATGATACACAAATTCCTTCATGCCAAATCCAAAGCCTTTTACTTTCTTAATGGGAATAGTCTCTAATTTCCCGCTTCCCATCTTCTCAGCTGTCACCAGAATATCGGAAATGGCAAAAATACCAATCAGGGTAGGCAAGGTGTCAAAACCAGCCATCAGATTGCTGGAGCCAAAGGTAAAGCGCGCCGTTCCGTCAATGGGAGCCATTCCAATCTGAGTAAACATCAGTCCCAGCATACCAGCCAAAAGTCCCCGGATCATATTGCCGGAAGAAAGGATGGCAACCATGGTCAGTGCAAAAAAGCAGATGCCAAAGTTCTCTGCTGGTGTGAACTTTAAGGCAATGTCCGCCAGAGAAGGCGCACAAAAGGTAAGGATAATAAAGGAAAAGATGGAACCCAAAGCGGAAAATACAATTCCCAGTCCAAGAGCCTTCATCGCCTCGCCGTTTTTTGCCATGGGATGGCCGTCAAAGGTAGTTGCAATGGAAGAGGCTGTTCCTGGCATATTCAAAAGAATCGCGGAAATCAAGCCTCCGGAAATACCGCCGATATACACGGCAACCAGTGTATTCATCCCCATAGACGGGGTCATGCTAAAGGTCAGGGGCAGAAACAACGCCACTGCCATGGATGCGGAAAGTCCCGGAATGGAGCCAAATATGATTCCCACCGCCACGCCTGCAATCATCAGAAGCAGAGAAGCCGGCTGACACACACCCATAAACGCACTTCCTAAAAGTCCTAATGCCTTCATATTCTCGTCCTCCTATAAGTTGATGGTAAAAATGCCTGCCGGAAGCACAATCTTAAACCCATACCGGAATAAGAAAAATACCACCAGAGTAAAGATCACATCAATGATCACTAGCTGAAGGATCTGCTTTTTTCCCCTCTGGTCATCCGGAGAAAGGACAAGCATCTGCAAGGGCAGATACACAAGGGTAGAAACAAGAAACCCAACCGGCTGGAGGACAAACACATAAACCAGCACCAAAAGGGCGCTTAACAATACCCGCTTATAATCACAATCTTCAATGGCAGATTCATCAATCTCTGCCGTGCGCATTTTCATGTTTTTAATGTTCAACACAGTAAGAACAGCAGCCAGAATAAATGTAATGGCTCCAATCACCATGGGCATAAAATCCGGCCCGATTTCCATAACCTTGGACTTGGGCAGCATTTTCGCCATGACCATCATAGTTGCAGAGAGGGCCATGAAAAACACGCCTACAACAATGTCCCCATACTTTTTAAAGAACATTTTCTTCTCCCCTTTTCCAATTTTTTTCTCCTACCTCACCAGCGCCGGCTTCTTGCAGTCATATTTCCAGCCCGGAATCAAATACTGCATGGCCATCGCATCATCTCTGTCGTGAGACGGAAGTTTCTGATAAAGTGCATTTGCTTCCCTAACCTTTTCCATATCAATGACAACACCCATTCCAGGTTTCTTTGGAACCTCCAAATATCCATCCACAATACAGGGCGTATCTTTTAACAGGTTTTGCCCGTCCTGCCAGATCCAGTGGGTATCTAAGGCTGTGGGACTGCCTGGAGCTGCTGCCGCCACATGGGCAAAAGCTGTCAGGGTAATGTCAAAATGATTGTTGGAATGGCTTCCCCAGGTAAGTCCCCAGTCATTTAAAATCTGTGCCATTCTCACACTGCCTCCAAATCCCCAAAAATGCGGATCTGCCAAAACAATATCCACGGATTTCAGAGCAGCTGCATGGTAAAACTGACGCCAGTCTGTAGCGATCATGTTGGTGGCAACGGGCAGCTTCACAGCATTTTTAAATTCTGCCATGACTTCCCGGCTGGAATACCCTGCCTCCGGGCCGCAGGGATCTTCCACATAGGTAAGGATATTTTCCATTGGCCTGCAGATATGGATTGCCTCCGAAAGGCTCCAGGCCCCATTGGGATCAATGTTGATTCTTCCTTCTGGAAATGCTTTCTTCAGGGTCCGGATCGCCTCCATCTCTTTGGCTCCCTCAAGCACCCCGCCTTTCAGCTTAAAGTTCTTAAAGCCATATTTTTCATGGAGAACCTGGGCCTGCTCTGCTATGCGCTCTGGTGTAAGCATCTCCTGACGGCGGAGCCGGAACCAGGGATCTGTGCTGTCTGTCTCATCGATGTAGGGCAAAGCAGATCCTGCCTTTTCCTTATTGCTCACATAAAACAGATAACCAAGAGTCTCCACCTTATCCCGCTGTTTTCCGTCCCCCAAAAGCTCACACATAGGAAGGTCCACATACTGTCCCAAAAGATCCAAAAGCGCACATTCAATAGCCCACTCTGCTTTTACCACAAATTTCAGCTTGCTGATATCCAGAGTCTGAATCCCTTCCCCGTCATCTTCAGCTGCTCTTTTGCTGCCCTTATGTATGCTGTCCAGGATTCCCCGGTACCTGCCCACCGGCTGTCCCACCACCAGCGGAATACAGCTTTTTAAAGCTTCACAGGTGTAATCTCCTCCATGGATTTCACCGATTCCCGTATGTCCTGCACTGTCCTTTAAAATCACCAGGTTTCTGGTAAACCAGGGGGCATGTGCTCCGCTTAAGGTCATCAGCATACTGTCATATCCTGCCACCGGAATTACCTGCATCTCAGTTACTACGGGTGTCCCCTTTACTTCCATAATCGCTTCCTCCTTGATTCACAGGAATCCAAAGGATCTGATTGTCTATTTTTCCTGTTTTCCTGTGTTTCTCTCTCTTATTTTAGTAAAATAATAACAGATCCATTTCCAAAAATCCAATTCTTAATAGTGATTTCTGCTATAAGAAAAACTAATCGCCCTTTTGTTATTTGTCCTGTTTTAAAAAGCGGTTATTTGTGATAAAATGGCATCAGCTATGTAACTGTATTTGTTATGCCTGTAATTCCTTCTATCTGTATTTTAATCGATTATTAACAAGAAGTAAAATTAATAGTTTTTTGTATTTTCTTAATTATTTTAAGAATAATTTGTGCAAAGTGCCACAGAAAGGAGCTTTATGGACACAAAACAGATTGAATATATCCTTAAAATAGCAGAAGAAAACAACATTACCAAGGCTGCGGAAAAACTCTTTCTCACTCAGTCTGCTTTGAATCAACAGCTTTTGAAGCTCGAAAAGGAACTGGGAACCCCTCTGTTTCACCGCTCCCGCACCAACTGGCGCCCCACAGAGGCCGGAGAAGTATATCTGCAAAATGCCCGCCAGATTTTACGGCTGAAAAAGGACACTTACAGCCAGATTCGGGATATTGCCAGCACAAAGCTGGGCCAGCTGTCCATCGGATTTACACCCGGACGGGGTATTGCCATGTTTACCTCCATCTATCCGGCTTTTCACCAGAAATACCCGGATATCACTGTGGAACCAGTTGAAAAAAGCGTCCGTGAACTGCAGCAGATGATTAGTGAGGATAATCTGGACATCGCTTTTTTAACTCTGCGCCAGGAAGACCACACCAATGATGAATATATCACCTTAATGACAGAAGAAATCCTCCTTGCCATTCCTGCGGGCCATCCTTTGGGCGCCTGCGCTGCTCCAAAGGGCGAGCCGCTGGCTGTCATGGAGCTGAAAAACCTTCAATATGAGCCATTTGTGCTTATGGACAAAAATTCCACCATGCGTTCCCTGGCCAATGACATTTTTCAGAAAGCAGGATTTGCGCCCAATCTTCTTTTTGAGACCCGCAACAATAACACGGTTCTCTACATGGTCCGGACCAATCTGTGCTGCGGGCTGGTACCCACCTACTATGCCCAAAGGGCTCCTGATGGCATTGCCTTTTTTAAGCTGCCCTTTCATCCCTGCTGGCAGGTTGCAGCCAGCTACAAGCGGAATGCCTATCTAAGCAAAGCAGCCAAAGCTTTTATCCAGATGGTGAAAGAGTACTGGAACCAGACCTCTGCCAAGGGTCCGGACTATTTTCATCCCACAGACTTTGTCAGGTGATGGGCGCGGGATTAAAGATGCACATATCATTGTGAAAGCCATGTTTGTCACTGTATGGCTCTGCCTCTCCGCTGGCTACTGCCAAAATAAATTCAAAGATTTCTGTCCCCACCTCTGCGATGGTCTTCTCACCAGTGGCCACATCTCCGGCAGATATGTCGATTAAGTCAAACCAGTGGTCCTTCATCTCATTGCGGCTGCAGACCTTGATCACCGGGCTGATGTCCAGGCCATAGGGGGTTCCGCGCCCGGTCATAAACACCTGCAGCCCAATGCCGCTGGCCACCTGGCTGGGACCGCAGACAATATCACTGGCCGGGGTCGCTGCATAAATGAGACCATGCTTTGTCGGCTTTTCTGCTGGTGAAAGCACCTCCACAATCGGGCTTGTGCCGCTTTTGGCAATGCTTCCCATGGCCTTTTCCACAATATTGGCCAGACCGCCCTTTTTGTTGCCAGGAGTGGGATTGGCGTCACGTCCTACTCCTCCCTGGGCCAGATAATCGTCATACCATTTCATTTCCTCTGCCAGCCGGTCGCGGGTATGGGCATCCACGCACCGGGCTGCCAGCATATGTACCCCATCTCTCACCTCAGTCACTTCCGAGAACATTACAGTTCCGCCGCCCCGGACAATCATATCCGCCGCATAGCCTGCGCTGGGGTTGGCTGAGACGCCGGAAAAAGCATCGCTTCCGCCGCACTGCATTCCCACCAAAAGCTCGCTTAAGGGAAGCTCCTGTCTGATCCGCTGGTTCAGCCTTTGAAACTTTTTGTCTGCCATCTCCAAAATGGCATTCATCATGGCATCATGGCCAGCATAATCCTGGAGAGTCAGAACATTGCCCGAATGAATCTCTTCAGGCGGCAGCACCCGGTCATAGGTCAGCTTCTCGCAGCCCAGGCCCACTACCATAATCTCACCGCCAAAATTGGGGTGGCGGATTACATTGGCAATTGCCCGAATGGGAATCACTGCCATGGGAGCATTGATTGCCACTCCGCAGCCATAGGGATGAGTCACTGCCACTACACCGTCCACATTGGGATATTTGGGAAGAAGCTCCTTTTTTATCTGCTCCACTGCCACCTTGAGCACTCCTGCCGCACACTGAACCGTGGTCACAATCCCCAGAAGATTTCTGGTTCCTGCAGGACCATTTTCGTTCTTATACCCCATCCAGGTAGTCCGGGTAGGCAGAGGAAGCTCCTCAAAGGGAACCAGGTTGGTGCCATATTCCATGTTCTCCACAGACGGGCTTTCCGGCAGCTCCAGCATATGCTCATTAATCCAGTCTCCTTTTTTAATGTCATGAATCGCATAGCCCAAAATCACCCCGTACCGGATGATTTCCCCGCCAGCCGGAATATCCCTAAGAGCCACCTTATGGGCCTGAGGAATATCCTCACCTGCAATCAGCCCCTCCATGATCTCTGTCCCTTTTGGCGTGTCCTGCACTACCACCACCACATTGTCCTGATCTTTGATCTTAACATACTTCCGTTTTCCCATACATCTCCTCCTTGTCTCTGGAAACAGTTGAAAAACAGCTCAGACTGTTTCTTAATTTGCGCCATTCTCTGGCACATTTTGATTCTGATAGTTCTATTTTACCTTTAATATCCACAGATGTAAAATTGATAATAATTAGACAAGTCAAAATTTTATTTAGAAAACAGTTGGCAGCACAAATTTTTTGTTTTATAATCTTGATTATACAATAAAATCTCTGATTATGAAACAAATGAAATTCATTTCCAGAAATTGGCTGCTGTCCACAGGGCAATGCCATTCTGTTCGTCTATGCCAGAAAAACAGCAAGGGAAAAATAAGAGAATGCCAGGAGAGGATTTATGGATACCAAACAAATTGAATATATTTTGAAAATTGCTGAAGAAAATAATATTACCCGCGCTGCCGAAAAGCTGCACCTGACTCAGCCTGCCTTAAATCAACAGCTGCTGCGTCTGGAGCGCGAACTGGGGATTCCCCTTTTTCACCGCTCCCGAACCGACTGGCGCCCTACCAGGGCCGGTGAAATCTATCTGGAAAATGCCCGGAAAATGCTTCAAATCAAGCAGGAAACCTATAAACAGCTGGGAGATCTGGCTGTCCGGCAAAAGGGAACCCTTTCCATAGCCTTTACTCCCGGACGGGGTACCTCTATGTTCTCCCATGTGTACCCCATGTTTCATCAAAAATATCCGGATATCACAGTAGAACCCTCTGAACTCAGCGTCCGCCGTCAGCAGCCCCTCATTGCCCGGGGAGAGCTGGAGGTTGGTTTTCAGACTCTTTGTGAAGACCAGCGGACCAATGATGAATACATACCTCTTGCCACAGAGGAAATCTTCCTGGCAGTTCCAAACGGCCATCCCGTCTGTGAAGAATATGATTCCCTGTGCCGCCAAAAAAAGAATCTGGATCTGGACTTCCCTGAACTGGATCTTCGCAGGCTGAAATACGAGCCATTTGTCTTAATGTATAAAGAATCCACCATCCGCCAGTGGGTGGACCAGCTGTTTGCCCGGGCAGGCTTTCCTCCTAATGTGCTGTTTGAGACTGCCAGCAATGAAACGATTCTCACCATGATCCGCAGCCGCCTGTGCTGCGGCCTTATACCAGCCTATTACCTTCGAAAGCCGGACGATCAGCTGGTATGCTTTTCCCTTCCGGAGCATCCTGTGTGGGAAGTGGCAGCCTCTTACCGGAAGGGTTCCTACCTGTCAAAGGCAGCCCGGTATTTTATCCGGCTGGCGGCTGAGTATTGGAATTCCTAAATCCTCTCCCCCTTCTGCAGCTTGCCAAAAATCCATCCCAGCATCATCACTGCAGCCACAGCCAGTACAAACTCCGAGGTAAACTGAGCATAAGCAAGTCCATAAAGAGGGAACAGATAATTCAGTACATAGAGGGCCGGTATCTCAAGGGCAATTTTCCGCAAAATTGCAAACAGCAAAGCAGCCTTACCCAAACCAATGGCCTGAAACACACCTACTGCCAGAAAATCCATGCAAAGGAAGGGAAGCCCCAGGCAAAACCCTCTTAAAAAACTGCTTCCATACGCAATAATGCTCTCATTTTTCATAAAAGCGCCAATGAGAGATCCTGCCCCCAGATAATATCCCAGGGAAACCACCGCAATGGAGGGCAAAACAAGCTTTGCTACAAACAAAAGGCTTTCCTTCATGCGCTTTATATTCCCGCTGGCATAATTATAGCTGATCAGCGGCATAATTCCCTGAGAAAATCCCAGGGCCACCTGCATGGGAACCATATTGATCTTTTGCGTAATTCCCATAGCTGCCACTGCATCTGCTCCGTAAGATGACGTAAAATTGTTCAGAATGGTCATGCCAGTCACATTCAAAAGATTCTGGATGGACGCCGGAATCCCCACTCCGCATACCCCCAGGACAATGGCCCGATCCAGGCTGAATTTATGGGGCAGCACACAGACAAATGTGGTTTTCCTCCTTACATAAAGCAGCACAAAAAAATAAAGACAGGCTACACAGTTGGAAATAAAAGTGGCAAGCCCTGCGCCTGCAGCCCCCATATCAAACCCCCAGGGCAAAATAAAAATCGGATCTAAAATAATGTTCAGCAGACATCCGCTCATAGTTCCCACACTGGCATGAAAGGACGCCCCCTCTGATCTTACCATGTAAGCCAGAACCACATTCAAAATAGCCGGAGCCGCACCGCAGATCACAGTCCACTGAAGATATCCGCCGGTAGCTGCCGCCGTAGAGGCATCTGCCCCCAAAAGCGCCAGCAAAGGTTCCCGGAAAATCAGGCAGAGCAAGGAAAAGATTCCTCCGCAGATCAGGGAACAATAAAAGCCAAAGGCAGAACTGCGCCGCACAGTCTCATAATCCCTGCTTCCCAGGGCGCGGCTCATCATACTGGAGCTGCCAACTCCAAACAGGTTATTCACTGCATTAAAAGCCAGCAGCACAGGACCAGCCAGCGCCACAGCCGCATTCTGCACCGGGTCATTGACCATTCCTACAAAGTAGGTATCTGCCATATTGTAAATCACCATTACCAGGGAGCTTAAAATAGTGGGGATGGCCAACTGCGCCACTGCCCTGGGAATTGGAATCTGTTCAAAAAGAGCTGCATTTTTGTTCTGTTCCATAAGTTCTATCCTCCAAAGTAATAAAACTGATTCTATCACGTTATCCTCCATAAAACAAGAGATGAAAAAAAAGATGAACAAGCAAGGCAAAAGTGTCATCCCTGCCTTGCTTGTTCATCTTTTTTTCCAATCAGTTAAAACTGATACAGATTCAGCCCGATTTTCTCATCCATCCTCCGCTCAATGGTTCCCTCCAGCTTTGTCACCGTAATCTCAGCCGTGGCAGACACATAACACGCATTCATATGCCCGCCCCAAATCCGCATCTCCTCATCACACAGATTCACATGAAAATGCAGATAAACCTCTCCCTCCCTGGTGGAAATATTCCCCACCAAAGAAGTGATTTCCATTGGTCCGGTCAGTTCCTTTTTCTTATAAACCTTATGCACAGTGTCAAAAAGGCCTACCACTGCCCGGTTTGCTGCTCCCAGTCCCACAGCAGAGCCAACCTGAATCTTTTCCTTTTCACACAGCTCCCGGAGCTTCTCCAGGATCTCCTCTCCTGGTTCCACCCGCATCACATAATGATTCCCCAACTGTTTATATTCCATCTTTTCCTCCCTGTTTTACAATACCAGACACCACAAAGGCACTGTCACCAGTGTCATTAATGTGGAAAACACCACGCATTTTGTGGCAAATGCCACATCTCCCTGATACTTGTTGGCCAGAATCGCTGTAGTGCTTCCCGCAGGCATGGCTGCCAGCAAAACCGACACACCAGTAATCAGACGGTCAATCCCGCAAAGACGGCATCCTGCAAAAGCAATACCCGGAATCACGGCCAGACGGACAAAGGTATACCGAAGCACCGGCCCGCTGACCATGCCAGTCAGCTCCATATCTGCAAAAATCGTCCCAATCAGAATCATGGAAAGAGGCGTTGTGCAGGAACCAACGGTTTGTATGGTCATTCCCAAAAATTCCGGCAGAGGAAGCTGTCCGATCATCAGAACCAACCCAATATACACAGCCACAATACATGGATGAGTAATTACCTTTTTCACTACCTCTTTTGTGCTGCTGCTTTCCGTAAAACAGGCAATTCCGGCAGACCACATAACAATCCGGAGCGGCACCAGATAGATAGAAGCATACATCAGCCCCTGGGCTCCAAACACCCCTTCTGCAATGGGATTTCCCATAAATCCTGCATTGGAAACCAATGTGGCATATTGAAATACTTTTTTCCTTCCAGCTTCTTCTTTGTTATATAAGGTGCGGCTTAATACCATACACAATAACTGAATCAGCACAGAGACTGCCAATATGACAAAAGCGCTTTTTAAGATCTCCATGTTAAATTCCATGCGAAAGGAATGAATAATATTACAGGGAAGAACCAGATAAAGGATCAGGTCCGTCAAAATATCCTTTGCTGCTTCCGGAAGAATCCTTTTCTTCCGGAGCACTGCCCCCACTACCAGCAGAAGAAACAATTCTCCCTGAAGATTCAGCAGACTGGAAAGCTCCATAATATTTGTCCTTTTCTTATTTTATTTCCATGCCAACCCGCACCATCCGGAACAGACGGTCAGCAGCATTTGCATACAATTCCTCTGCCCGCTCCAAAGCCTCTTCTATATCCATGGCTCCGTTAATCGTTGGCAGAATACTCTCCACCCCAAATTCGTAAATCTTGTCAGCGCCATCTCCCATGCCGCCCACAACTGCAACCGCCGGAACCCCTTTCTTTTTGCAGCGCATGCCGATTCCGCTGGGAACCTTGCCAAAGGCTGACTGCCAGTCAATCCGCCCCTCCCCGGTCACAACCAGGTCCGTGCCCTCTAAAAGCCGGTCAAACTCAATCAGATCCAGCACTGTCTCAATTCCGGATTTTAGCTCCGCATGGAGGAACACACAAAGAGCTGCCCCCAGTCCTCCTGCTGCCCCTGCTCCTGGAAGCTTGTCCACATCTGTGCCAAGCTTTTCTAAAATCACCTGGGCATACTGCTTCATACCAGCTTCCAGCTGATCTAAAATCTCCGGCGTGCCGCCCTTTTGCTTTCCAAATGTATAAGTAGCCCCGTCAGGCCCTGTAAGAGGGTTATTTACATCACACATCACTGTAAAATGAGCTTTGGCCACAGCTGGATGAATCCCGGACAAATCAATATCTCTCACCTTTTCCAAATCCGCTCCAACCCCTGCCAGTTCATGTCCCTCCCCGTCCAGAAAGCGAACTCCCAGGGCGCGCATGGCTCCCATGCCCCCATCATTCGTAGCGCTTCCGCCAATGGCAATGGAAAGCTTCCGATAACCTGCATCCAAAGCATCCTTAATCAGCTCACCCGTTCCGTAGGTAGTGGTATTCAAGGGATTTCTCTTTTCAGCAGGAATCATGGGCAGGCCGGATGCCGCTGCCATCTCGATCACAGCCGAATCTCCATGGAAAATTCCATAAGAAGCTTCTGTGTCCTCCATCAGCGGTCCGTGAACCGGTACAGATTTTATCTCCCCTTTTGTCACCGCAATCACAGCGTCTACAGTTCCCTCTCCCCCGTCTGCAATCGGCACTCCCAAGGTCTCACAGCCCGGAAAAATACGGTTGGCAGAATCGGTCAGCAAACGGATAATCTGCTCAGAAGACAAGGTTCCCTTAAAAGAATCCGAAGCAAATAAAAATTTCATACGTTCCTCCTTATACCGAACATTATACGCAATAAGCCGGCAAATGTCCAGAAGGAATGCCGGCTTATATATGGTAGTAAAGTAGCTTTTATAAATATCAATATTGGGTCAAATCAGTCCTGCTTTTTTCATCTCGTCCTTAATCTTATCAAGCACCGGACCTTCCGGCGTAGCCAGATTAGGGGTATACGGAACGCCAATATCCCGTCCCCGAAGATTGGCCATATCCTTTGCAGCCACCGGGAAGCTGGCTCCGTCCATGGACAGACGCACCGGGTTCAGTTTAAACTGCGCCTCCAGAGAGCCTTTCCAATCACCAGCTATGTACTTGTTATAAACATCTGTGATCAGCTCCGGCATAAAATTCGCTGCTGTGCAGACGCCGCCCACAGCTCCATGGCACATAGAAGCATACAGCAATGTGTCCTTGCCTCCAAACACCTTAAAATTCACATCTCTGGTTCTCCGGATAAATTCAGCAGTCTGTGTAATATCTCCACTGGTATCCTTCATTCCCACAATGTTAGGCACCTCATGGGCAAGACGCTCTACCAGGTTGCCGGACATGGTATAACCAACCCGCCCCGGATTGTTATAGAGCAGCACCGGCGTCTCCGGAACACTGTCTGCAATCGTCTTAAAATGCAGATAAAGCTCTGTCTCTGTTGGCTTTAAAAACATTGGCTGAAGAATGGAGATTCCGGCCGCGCCGTTTGCCGCTGCCATCCTGGCCAGCCGGACACATTTCTTTGTGCTGATTGCTCCAATGCCAAAATACACCGGAACACGGTCAGCCGCCTGATCTACCATAATCTTCAGGCCCCGCTCCATCTCATCTTCTTCCACCACATAAAACTCGCCGTTGCTTCCAAAGGCAAGGATTCCCAAAACTCCGCCCTGGATTACATAATCCACCTGCTCCCGCAGCTTCTTCTCATCAATCCGCTCTTCGGCGTCAATCGGAGTCAGAATGGGAACAACCACGCCCTTAATAAAATCTGTATTCATA
Organism: uncultured Clostridiaceae bacterium; assembly: GCA_949948825.1. Lineage (GTDB taxonomy): Bacteria > Bacillota > Clostridia > Lachnospirales > Lachnospiraceae > Brotaphodocola. Next base: position 2,055 of record CATLIJ010000034.1, on the reverse strand, counting down.
CCTGTCTCCTTCCGTCAGCCTGACACTGCCCTTCTTATGACTCCACCGTAGTATTGGCAATCTTCTCATAATACTTCACAATGCTGCAGTGATCCTCTTTCTCATATCCGTCTGCCTTTAATCCCTGCATAATCTCCATCAGCTGGCCGGTCAGAGGCACAGGAGAACTGATTGCATGGGCTGCATTCAGGGCATTATTCAAATCCTTAATATGCAGTTCAATGCGGAATCCGGGCTTAAAGTTTCTGTCCAGAATCATAGGAGCCTTGGCATCCATAACCGTGGAACCTGCCAGACCGCCCCGAATTGCCTTATACACCAGCTCTGGATCTGTCCCCGCCTTCTTGGCAAAGGTCAGGGCCTCAGAAACAGCGGCAATATTCACGGCAACCACAATCTGATTGGCCAGCTTAGCCACATTTCCAGAACCCAGCTCGCCCACATACACCACAGAGCCAGCCATCACCATCAGCATATCATAATACTTGTCAAACAACTCCTTCTTGCCGCCCACCATCACAGACAAAGTTCCGTCAATTGCCTTCGGCTCACCGCCAGACACAGGCGCATCCAGCATCTCAATCCCGTACTTGGCAGCCTCTTCCCCGATTGCTTTGCTCTCGGTTGGGTCAATGGAGCTCATATCAATCAGCACCAGCCCTGGCTTTGCTCCTTCAGCCACGCCATCCTTGCCAAGAACCGCACTTCTCACATGAGGAGAATTGGGAACCATGGTAATCACCACTTCCACCTGGGAAGCCACCTCTTTGCCATTGGCAGCAGACACAGCCCCGCAGGACACCAGATCCTCCACTGCTTCCTTATTAAAATCAAACACCACAACCTCATGGCCTGCCTTTACCAGATTCTTTGCCATCGGCCGCCCCATAATTCCCAATCCAATAAATCCAACCTTCATTCTGTTTCCCTCGCCTTTCATTATATTTGACCTGACAGCTCTTTCCAAAGGTGTCCGTCATTACTTATGATGGCATTATAAAAGGAAATCGGTTTTCCGGCAATACAAAAACCCAACAAAAGCGCCCTGATTTTTCATACATACCTTATATTATTTCAATTTAATTTCAAAATATATCAATATCATTTCATATTTATTTCAAAACAATTCAAATAATTTCATCCACAAAACATAAATACGTTTTCCCTTTGTTTTAACCGTGTCTTCACCCAATCCCATACCTTTTCCGCCGCCTCCACAAAGTCGCCTTACTGATCCCAAGTTCCCTGGCTGCCTTCTCCTGATTCCCCCCGAACCTTCGAAGCACATCTGCAATCCGCATTGCCTCTTCATTTTCCCCAAAATCCCCCTCCTTTTCTCCTTCCCCCGGTTTTCCCTCACCTTCTGCCCCTGCACCTTCCATTTCCGGATACAGCTCATCTAAAAGCCTCCCCACCACAATCTCATCCAGACTCCTCTTCTTTGCTGTTAAAATGAGCCGGTCACAAAAGCTATCAATCTGAAACAGATTTCCCCTCCAGGAATACTCCAGCAACTGTTTCTTTGCTCCGGCTGTCAGCACATGATAGCGGGAATAGCGCTCACAGCACTCCCTTATGGTATCCTCCAGCTTCTGGCGCAGATCTTCCGGACGCTCCCGAAACGGCGGAACGGTCAGCTCCAGACCAGACAAAAGATAGCCAAGATCCTGGCGCAGCCTGCCTTCTGCCATAAATTTTGTTGGTGTTTTTTCCAAAGTAACCATCACCCGCACATTCACCCGCCGCAGACTTGCCGCTTCTTCTCCATGGCATACATGAAAGCGGATCAGCTGATACAGACGATACTGGTTATCCCAGGTCAGCTCCTGAATATCCTGAATCAGCAGGGAGCCGCCGTTGGCCTGCCAGACCGCGCCCCTGCTGCCAAACAGGGTCACTCTCTGCTGTTCTCCGGACAATCCGCCACAAGGTACATCCAAAAAAGGCCCGTTTCCCCGGCTGCTCTCATTGTGAATGCTCTCTGCCAGCATCCGTTTCTCTGTTCCTGGTTCTCCCATCAAAACCACTGGCTGCTCTGACAAAGCATACAGTCTT
>CATLIJ010000033.1 GCA_949948825.1 uncultured Clostridiaceae bacterium | reverse complement strand
AGACCGGCTGGTGGAGATTGCCAGAGCCGCCAAGGAGGACGGAGTGGAGCTGTTTGTCCTGGATGACGGATGGTTCGGGGAGCGCAATGATGACCATGCAGGTCTGGGAGACTGGTATGCCAATACTGAGCGCCTGCCTAACGGCATTAAAGGCTTATCAGAAAAGATTGAAGCATTAGGTCTGAAGTTCGGTCTATGGGTGGAATTAGAGATGGTAAATATGGACAGCGACCTGTACCGGGCTCATCCGGAATGGATTTTACAGACACCTGGACGGAAGCTGTGCCATGGAAGACATCAGTATGTGCTGGATTTCTCCCGGCCAGAGGTGGTGGACTGCATTTATGACATGGTTGCAAAGATTTTGTCTGAATCCAAGGTTTCCTATATTAAATGGGACATGAATCGTTCCATTACAGAATGCTATTCTCTGGCATTGGCTCCTGCCCAGCAGGGAGAAGTATTCCACCGGTATATTTTGGGACTGTATTCCCTGTATGAGCGGTTCATTCAGAATTTCCCGCACATTCTGTTTGAATCCTGTGCCTCCGGCGGCGCACGGTTTGATGCGGGCATGCTTTACTATGCTCCTCAGTGCTGGACCAGCGATGATTCGGACGCAGCAGAGCGAATCAAAATCCAGTACGGCACCAGCTTTGGCTATCCCGTAGTCAGCATGGGCGCCCATGTATCTGCTGTACCCAATCACCAGCTGTTCCGCAACACGCCTCTGGCTACCCGCGGGAATGTGGCATATTTCGGCGCATTTGGCTATGAGCTGGATCTGCAGAAGCTGACCTGGGAGGAGCGGCAGATGGTCCGGGAGCAGATCCGTTTTATGAAACGGTATCGGTCTGTGCTTCAGTTTGGAACCTTCTACCGGCTGTTAAGCCCGTTTGAAAGCAATATTGCCGCATGGATGGCAGTGTCTGAAGACAGGAGAACTGCTGTTGTGGGCTATTATAAAATTCTCAATGATGTAAACTGCGAGTACCGCAGGCTTCGACTAAAAGGCCTGAATCCCGATATGGCCTACCAGGTGGACAAGACTGGCTCCACCCATATGGGCGACGAGCTGATGCATGTAGGTCTTATTACCACAGATGCCTCCGCCGGACAACCCTCCAGCGGACAGCCGGAGGATGGTTTTGAAGTGTGTACAGACTTCTGGTCCAGAATTTATGTATTGAAAGCAGAATAAGAAAAAGGGAGAGACCTTAGCTTTTCCCTGCCGGCCAAAGGCTGCCTAACTCCTTTTGCAGCCTTTCCCGGTACGCGGCTGACACACTGCTGCGGTATTTGGTGGGAGTCACCCCCATCCGCCTTTTGAAAACTGCTGAGAAAGCTGCAGGATTCTTAAATCCGCAGCTTTCCGCCACCTCCTCCACTGGCTGGTCGCTTAAGGTCAGTAACTCTGTGGCCCGTGTAATGCAAAAATTCGTCAGATACTCTTTGGGCGATACCCCTAAGGTTTCATTAAAAATCTGATACAGATACACCCTGCTGACAGCCACCTGACCCGCTATGTCCATCACCTGAAGGCCTTCGGAAAAATGCTGCTGAATATAGGCCACGGCTTCTCTCAGATACTTATTGGTATTCTCTCCGTGATGATCCGGGTTATACTGCTGCCGGGGTTCATTTTCATCTACCAGACAGGACAGAAATTCATAAAACAGCCCATGAAGATAAAACTCATTCTTCAGGCTGTTTTTATTATGCTTCAGCATGGTCAGAACCAGCTCCCGAATCCGCTCCCCCTCTTTGCTGCCAAACACCAGATGGTTGTGGTTAAACCCCATCCGGTACAAATACTCCGGCGCCCTGGGTCCGGAAAACCCTACCCAAACATAGGTCCAGGGGTTGTCCGGACAGGCGCGGTAAAAGGTGACAGTATTTGGCTCAATGAGAAATCCCTGCCCTGCCTTCAGATAATATCTCTTCTCATCCACCACATATTCTCCTTCTCCCTCCAGAACATAATGAACCACATAGTTAGGGCGCACAGCAGGGCCGAAACAATGCAGCTTATCACATTTCTCGTATCCGCAGAAGCACAAATAAAAATCCTGAATCTGACGGTTGGTCAGCTGCAGAACAAAAGACTGCTCCATATTACCTCCCTACTCAATCGGCGGCTGTTTCTCTGTAAATTTATCGATGGTTTCCTTATGGCTCCGGTAATTCTTGGGGCTTAACTCAAACTTTTTCTTAAATGCCTTGGAAAAAGCCAGAGAATCCTCATATCCCACGGCAGCAGACACCTCAGTCACCGGCAGCTCAGTGGAAATCAGAAGGTTTGCCGCCTTGTGAAGACGGAAATCCATGAGAAACTTCTGTGCCGAGAGCCCCAGCTCCTTCTGGAATACATGGTTTAAATAAGTACGGCTGATTCCCACATAATCAGCAATATCCGACACATTAATCCCATAGCTGTGTTTCCACTTCACATAGTCAATCGCCTGCTCCACATACACATTGCTGCTGTAATCATAGCGGCCGGAACCGCTTTTCTGATTCAGGTAATCATGGCTGTAATTTTCCACCAACAATGCCAACAGCATCATCAGGGAGGAATTTCTTTTTAAATCATTGGAAAAGGAAAGCTGAATTGCATTTAAAATCGCATTGATCTGCTCAACCACCAGCTCCCGGTTCTTAAAAGGAAGCACATAGGATTGTTTGGAAAAACCGCAGTTTTTTAAGATTGCCTCTGCACGAATGCCGTCAAACCCAACCCAGGCATAGGTCCAGGGGTCCTCCGGGTCTGCAGCATAGCGGTTCTCCTCTCCGGGACGGATTAAAAACATCTGGTTGGCTGTAAGAAAATAAGTTATTCCGTTGGCTGTGTATGAACCCTTCCCATCCAGGACAAAATGGATAATATACTCCTCTCTTATGGAACGCCCGATGGCGTGGGTGGGAAGACAATGCTCCAGTCCGCAATGAATCAGATAAAGATCCATGTAACTCCCCCGCAGATGCTCTAAACAGCGAAACTGGGCAGAATCGGTAAACTTGACATTTCTCATAAAATTCATTCCTCCAGTTTTTTAGTAAAATTCAACAATGGCCGATAACTTTGACACTGGAAAACCGATTTTAAATTTAACCATATTATACACCAAACCGATTCATTTTTCCATATCCTTGTTCATTTTTCCATGTTAAATATTTATTTTTTATGGTCAGTTATCCATAGACAATATTGTTATCTTTTCATATAATTATTTCAAGAAATTAAGTCAATATGACGAACACGGGAGGTAATTACTATGAAGAAACGCAACAAATTTCTTGCACTGGCTCTTTGTGGAGCTCTGGCAGCCACTTCACTGACCGGCTGCGGAGGCAGCGCCGGCGGTGGCGGCGGAGACAATGGCGGTGGCGGAAGCGATGGGGGGGGCGGCAAATCCGGCGGCAAGCTGACCGTAGCCATCTGGGACAACGGACAGCAGCCCGGACTTCAGCAGATCCTCAATGACTTTACTGCTGCAACCGGAATCGAGACGCAGCTTCAGGTTATTGAGTGGAACAGCTACTGGACTCTCCTGGAAGCAGGCGCTTCCGGCGGAGATATGCCCGATGTATTCTGGATGCACTCCAATGAGGCTGTCCGCTACATGTCCAACGGCATTCTTCTTGACATCACTGACAAGGTCAATGCCAGCGAAAAACTGGAACTGGACAAGTTCCCGCAGGCTTTAAAGGATATGTACACCTATGACGGCAAGATTTACGCCCTTCCAAAAGATATAGACACCGTAGCTATCTGGTACAACAAGGATATGTTTGACGCAGCCGGCATCCCCTATCCGGATGGAAGCTGGACCTGGGATGAGTTCTATGACATTGCAAAACAGCTGACCAAGGAAGATGGCAGCCAGTTCGGCTTCTGTGCCAACCCGTCCAATGAGCAGGATACCTGGATGAACACCGTGTATACTCTTGGCGGATGTGTCATCAACGAAGAAGGCAAATCTGGTTTTGATGATCCCAAGACCATCGCTGCCATGGAATTTGTTGACAAGCTGGTAAAGGATACCATGCCTCCGGCCTCCACCATGTCCGAGACTGGAACTGACGTATTGTTTGGTTCTGGAAAAATTGCTATGATCAGCCAGGGTTCCTGGATGGTAGCTGCTTTTAAGGACAATGAGTACATTGCACAGCATGCAGATGTAGCCAGACTGCCAAAAGATCCAGAGACCGGAAGAAGCGTTTCCCTGTACAATGGCCTTGGCTGGTCCGCTTCTGCAGGCACCAAGAACCCGGATGGCGCTTACCAGCTGATCGAGTGGTTTGCAACCAAGGAAATGCAGCAGAAGCAGGCAGAACTTGGCGTGACCATGGCTGCATATGAAGGGGTATCGGATGCATGGGTGAACAACACGGATCTGTTTAACTTACAGCCTTATCTGGATGCTATGGATGATGTTGTGTTCCGTCCCTGCACCAAGTCCACTCTTTCATGGTGGAATCCCATGGTAGAGGAGCTGAAAAAGCCGTGGAACGGTGAGGAAGATATGGCTACAGCATGCGCTAACATCACAAAGATCATGAACGAAAAGATTGCTGAGGAAAATTAAAACATAACTGGCTGGTCTGGTCCTGAATCCAAAAGCAGGACCAGACAGCAGCGCAAAATCAAAAGAAGGGGTGAGATTGTGAGTAATATCAAAAAAGGAACCAGCCGGGAGCGCAATGAATTCATGTGGGGATGGCTCTTCATTCTTCCCACCATGATCGGATTAATTATCCTGAACATTATCCCGATCTTCCAGACTATCTGGGAAAGCTTTTTCAAGACCGGTGACTTTGGCAGAGGCAACATTTTCATCGGAGCAGAGAACTATATCCGTCTGTTCAAGGATGCTGAAGTATGGCAGTCTGTTCTTAACACATTCAAATATGCCATTGTAGAGGTACCATTTTCTATCGCCCTTTCCCTGGTTCTTGCTGTTTTGCTGAACCGGAAAATGAAAGGTGTATCTACCTACCGTACAATTTTCTTCCTGCCCATGGTAGCTGCTCCCGCTGCAGTAGCTATGGTATGGAGATGGCTGTTCAACACAGAGTTTGGCCTTTTAAACCACATATTCGGCGGAAATGTCCAGTGGATTTCTGACCCGAAGATTGCCGTATTCAGCATTGCTGTAATTGGTATCTGGTCCATTATTGGTTATAACATGGTATTGTTTTTGGCAGGACTTCAGGAAATTCCCAGGGATTACTATGAAGCTGCTGACATTGACGGAGCCAACGGAATTGAGCAGTTCTTCAACATCACTGTTCCGTTGCTTTCCCCAACCATTTTCTTTGTAAGTATTACAAGAATCATCGGCGGACTGCAGGTATTTGACTTAATCTTCATGGTTATGGATAAAAACAATCCTGCTCTGTACAAGACACAGTCCATTGTATACCTGTTCTACCAGAACTCCTTTGTGGAGAACAACAAAGGCTATGGCTCTACCATTGTTGTGCTTCTGATTGCCATTATCATGGTTATCACTGTATTCCAGATGATAGCTCAGAAAAAATGGGTTTACTACAATTAGAATTAGGAGGAGGAAATTGTTATGGAACAAAGAGCAAAAATTACAACAGTCGTCATTCATCTCATCCTGGTTCTGGTATCCATCACTATGCTGGTTCCATTTGTATGGATGGCCCTTACAGCATTTAAGTCAATGACAGAAGCTACATCTGTAAATCCGTTCGTCATTTTCCCAAGTGTATGGCGGACTGAGAACTTTACCACAGTAATCAACAACATGGATTTCCCAATCCTGTATTTAAACACCCTGCTTTTGATTGCAGGCCGTGTAATTGCAGCTGTTCTGACTGCCACTCTGGCTGGCTATGCCTTTGCAAGGCTTGAGTTCAGAGGCAAGAACTTTATGTTCTCCCTGATTCTGTTTCAGATGATGGTTCCTGGACAGATTTACATTATCCCTCAGTACCTGATGGTCAGCAAGATGGGGCAGTTGAACACCATCTTCGCTCTGGTATTCCCAGGTCTGGTTACTGCATTTGGTACGTTCCTCCTTCGTCAGGCTTACATGGGACTTCCAAGGGATTTGGAAGAGGCTGCCCGCCTGGATGGCTGTAACATTGGCCAGACCTTCCTTTGGATCATGGCTCCTCTGACCCAGTCCTCCATGGTTGCTCTCGGTATCTTTACCGCAGTGTTTGCCTACAAGGATCTGATGTGGCCTTTGATCTGTAACCGTGACGTAATGCCTCTGTCAGCAGCTCTGGCAAAGATGCAGGGTCAGTATACCAACAATTACCCGCAGCTGATGGCTGCCTCCCTGCTGGCTTGTATCCCGATGATCGTGCTGTACCTGATCTTCCAGAAGCAGTTCGTGGAAGGTATTGCTACCTCCGGCGGAAAGCTGTAAGGAAAAACACTTTTACACAAAAAAGCAAACACACAATCACAGGCTTTATGATTGGAAAGCCCGCCGCATCCCAAGGAATTCCTTGCGGTGCGTCGGGCTTTCCCTTTATACCAACAGAAAGGGGAACGTATGAACTTTTTCAATGAGGATAATTTCCTGCACCAGTTCTTTTTGTTTTTAGGAAAGCTTATTGCTCTGAACCTTTTGTGGATGATCTCCAGCATTCCCATCATTACTATAGGAGCTTCCACCACTGCACTTTCCTATTGCACATTAAAGCTTCATAAAGACAAGGATCTAAGCACCTGGAAAGCCTACTGGAAAAGTTTCCGGGGAAATTTTCTCCAGTCCACCCTTCTTTGGGTTATTTTGCTGGCTGCAGCGCTGATTCTCTGGCTGGAACGGGAAGCTGTAACCACCATGCCTGACGGAGCCAGACAGGCTTTTACCTATATCATCACTGCTGCCTGCCTCCTTCTGCTGTTGGTCAGCCTTTATATATTCTCGGTTGTGGCTGCTTTTGAAAATAAAACCAGCAAACTGATTGGCCACACTTTATACTTTATCATTCGCCAGCCTGCCTATGCCGTAGCCATTGCTGCTATCACCTGCCTGCCTATGTATTTTACCATTATAGATGCAGAGCTGTTTCCCATATACCTGTTTGTCTGGCTGCTGTGCGGCTTTTCCCTGACCGCTTATGCGGATTCCTGGTTTTTATGGCGGCTTTTCCGTCCGTTTTTTGAAGATACCAAACAATTCACAAATGGAGGATAAAATATGAAACCAATTAAATTCAATCCCCAATCTCGTGTATTTACCCTGCGCACCTGTTCCACTATGTATCAAATGCAGATCGGACGCTATGACACTTTGATTCATTTATATTACGGCGCTGATTTAGGAGATACAGAAGTCATTCACCGAATCGTTAATCTGGACCGTGGGTTTTCCGGCAATCCCTATGAAGCAGAGGATGACCGCAGATTTTCCTTAGATGTACTTCCTCAGGAATACACCGCAGAAGGCAATGGCGACTACCGCATTCAGGGTATTGAAATCCGGCATATGGATGGCAGCAACTGCCTGCAGTTAAAATACCGCTCCCACCAGATTCTTCCTGGCAAATACCGCCTTCCCGGACTCCCTGCCCTTTTTGCCGGCCAGGAATCAGATGCAGCTACTTTGGAAATTCTTCTGGCAGATGCCCCCAGCGGCGTAGAGGTAAAGCTTCTTTACGGAGTATTTCCCCAATGTGATGTGATCACCCGCGCCGTGGAAATCACCAATCATGGCTCCTCCCGGATTGCCCTGAAAAAGGCCATGTCCCTGGAACTGGATTTTCCCAAACGCTCCATGGATCTCATCCATTTTTATGGACGCCACAATATGGAACGGCAGATTGACCGCCGCCCCATCACCTATGGCATCCAGTCCATTGAAAGCAAAAGAGGCATGTCCAGCCACCACCACAATCCGGCTGTCATTGTCTGCGACCGCAAGGCAACTGAGGATTATGGAGACTGTTATGGCATTGTGTTTGTCTACAGCGGCAATTTCGCATGTCAGGCAGAGCTGGACCAGGCGGAACAGACCCGGCTGGTCATGGGCATTCATCCCAGCAATTTCTCCTTCCGCTTAGGTCCGGGAGAAACCTTCACCACACCAGAAGCAGTGATGACCTGGTCCGGCAAAGGTCTGGAACAGATTTCCCACCATTTCCATGACGCATTCCGCAAGCATCTGATTCGGAGCAGGTATGTCAACCGTCACCGTCCGGTGCTGGTAAACAACTGGGAAGCAACCTATTTTCAGTTTGATGAAAAAAAGCTGTATGGCATCGCAAAAGCAGCCAAAGACATTGGTATTGAAATGTTTGTATTGGATGACGGCTGGTTTGGCAAACGGGATGACGACATATCCGGCCTGGGAGACTGGTATGTTAATGAAAAGAAAATTCACGGCGGACTTCCTGCTCTGGTCAAAAAGATTCATGAGCTGGACATGAAATTCGGCATCTGGATTGAACCGGAAATGATCTCTGAGGACAGCGATCTGTACCGCAGCCACCCGGACTGGTGCTTAAAGGTCCCGGGCCGGAATCCCATGACTAGCCGGGGGCAGCTGAATCTGGACGTATCCCGCAAGGAGGTTCGGGACTATGTGATGGAGCAGATTTTCCAGGTGCTGGACGCCTGTCATGTAGAATATGTAAAATGGGACGTGAACCGTGCAGTGGGAAACGTATTTTCCTTAAGCCTTCCAGAGGACCGGCAGGGCGAAGTACTGCACCGCCACATGTTAGGTGTATACGATATGATGGAACAGCTCGTCAGCCGGTATCCGGACCTGCTTCTTGAGACCTGTGCCGGAGGCGGCGGACGGTTTGACGCAGGAATGCTGTATTACTCTCCCCAAATCTGGTGCAGCGACAATACAGACGCCATTGACCGGCTGGAAATCCAATACGGCACCTCCTTTATTTACCCCATAAGCACTATGGGCGCCCATGTGAGCGTATGCCCCAATCATCAGACAGGCCGCACCACTGCCATGAACACCCGCGCCACAGTAGCCATGTCCGGCACCTTTGGCTACGAGCTGGATTTAGAGCATATGACTCAGGAAGAAAAAGACACCGCTTCCTCCCTCATCACTCAATTTAAAGACTTAGAGCCATTGGTCCAAAACGGAGACTATTACCGCCTGACCGCCCCTGGAGATGAGAACAATGCAGTTGTCTGGTCCTTTGTATCCAAGGACAAGACAAAAGCCCATGTATCCGGCGTAATCCTGCGCAAATACGCCAATCCCCCCATCACCCTTCTCCACCTAAGAGGTCTGGACCCGCAAAAAAAATACAAAGAAACCTTTACAAACCAGATTTACACCGGAGCAACCCTCCTGTATGCCGGCATCCCCCTCCCCCTCCCCTCCACAGACAACGAAGCCCTGCAATACCACTTGGAAGCCCTGCCAGACAACACCTGACCCAAAGCAACCAAGTTCAGAAATACCAAAGACCCTCTTTCCACGTCGGCACTTAGGCGCTGTCTTTCAAGCGCCTTAGTACCGCTACGTAGAAAAAAACAACCAAACCAAAAGAAAATTCCTCTGGTTTGGTTGTCTCTCTTTTCAATCCTTCTTACATCTCGCCCAATCCGCTTTCAATCGCCTGACTGATGGTCTCCATAGCAGCAGCCTCATCCTCGCCGTCACAAATCAGAGTAATCTCTGTCCCGGACTTAATGCCCGCAGCCATCACATTCAATACGCTCTTTGCAATAATTCTCTTCTCACCGCACTCAATCAGCACATCACATTTAAACTTCATGGCAGTCTGAGACAGAACCCCCGCTGGTCTTAAATGCAGTCCGGATGGGTTTACAATGGTTAATGTTTTACTGAGCATATGGCATTTCTCCTTTTTAATTATATTATAATCCCTCAAATCCGCACCTTTCCGATGCGAACCTCTCATTAAAAGTTTATTACAAATCGCGGTATGTGTCAAGCAAAAATGCCGGATTTCCCGTCATTTTTCACAAGGTTTTAATATTTTTTATAAGGATTTAATAAGAGCCCGGTCTCTTCTGGAAAACTCGCATCCACAGTAATCCTGCCTGTACAATCCATATTCTGCAGACAGCTCCACAGAACGTTTGTACCCATTCTTTTTCTTAAAATCAGACGGGAGATGCTTTACTGGATACAATGCACTTACAACCTCTCCGATCTCATTCAATACATCCGCATTTTTCAGAGGACTGATGGTAAGCGTGGTGGTAAAATAGTCAAATCCGCCCTCTGCCGCCCGCCTTGCCGTCTCCTCCAGCCGAAGACGAAAGCATCTCTCACACCGGGTTCCTCCCTCTGGCTCCTGCTCCAGTCCCTTTGCAGCTTCATAAAACCTCTCCGGTTCATAAGGACCAGCCTCCATATGAATGGGATAAACTGCCGGCATCTGTTCAATCAGACGCTGTTGTTCCTGAACCCGTTTTTCATACTCCTCCTTTGGAGATATGTTAGGATTGTAATAAAAAACCGTAATCTCAAAATATTGGGATAAATACTCCAATACATAGCTGCTGCATGGCCCGCAGCAGCTGTGCAGAAAAAGCCGGGGAACCCGGCTCCTGTTCTCATTCTGCTTTATAATAGCTTCCAACTCTTTCTGATAATTCCTGCGGTTCAAGTTCCCCTCTCCTGTCTCCTCCTGACTTCCTTTGCATTTACACTTTTGTGGTCATGCCGCTCTCATGCACAAACAGACATGAACAATCACTTTCTTGCTTACAGGAAATCCCGAATCCGTTTGCTCCGCACCGGATTGCGCAGTTTGCGCAATGCCTTTGCTTCAATCTGACGGATTCTCTCACGGGTCACATTAAATTCCTTGCCTACCTCCTCCAGAGTACGGGGATGTCCGTCCTCCAGGCCAAAGCGAAGCACAATCACCTGCCGCTCCCGCTCCTTTAAGTCTCCCAGCAAAGCGTCAATATGCTCTCTTAGCATGACAGACTCCACATTGCCCTCCGGAGTCACCACATTATTGTCTGCCACAAAATCCCCTAAATTGGAATCATCCTCCTCGCCAATGGGAGTCTCCAGAGAAGCTGGTTCCCTAGCAATCTGCATGATCTCCATGACCTTTTCTTCTGACATATCCAGAGCATCCGCCAGCTCAGCCACAGAAGGCTCATAGCCCAGCTCCAGGGTAAGTTTACGCTGCATTTTGGACATCTTATTGATGGTCTCTACCATATGCACTGGTACCCGGATGGTACGTGCCTGGTCTGCAAGCGCCCTGGTCACGGACTGCCGAATCCACCAAGTAGCATATGTACTCAGCTTATATCCTTTCGTATAGTCAAATTTTTCCACACCTTTAATAAGACCCAGGTTTCCCTCCTGAACCAAATCCAGAAAGCTCATTCCTCTGCCTGTATAACGCTTGGCAATGCTGACAACCAGACGCAGGTTGGCCTCAATCAGACGCTCCTTTGCATGCTCGTCCCCCTCTGCCTTCCTTCTTGCAAGAACCAGTTCCTCATCCGCACTGAGCAGGGGTACTGTGCCAATCTCCTTTAAGTACATCCGAACCGGATCTTCTGTTCCAATCCCCTCCAGAAGATCTACTGCATCCAGGTCAATGTCCTCTGCTTCTTTTAAGAAGCTGTCATCTCCGACGAAATCATCATCGTCCAGTAAAAGCGGCTCCTCCGCCAGCAAGCTTTCATCCATCACCGGAATCACATCGATCCGCCGTTCCTCCAGATAGCTGTAAATCTGTTCCATCTGGTCCGGTGTCAGATTGTCCCCCATAAAGAAATCATTGATTTCCGCCACATCCAATGCATTATGCTTTGTCTTGGCAACTTCCACCAGCTTTTTCAGCTTTTCTAAAAAATTGTCTTTTTCCACAGGTAACGTCCTTTCAATTAAGGGTCACATAGAGAACCTACTCAACTAATCATTATATATCAGGAACCCTCAAATTTCAACAATTTTCTTTGTCTGTTTACATTTTTTCCTTTTTCTGGTCCTGTTTTTTCAAACCTCTTGGCAAATTTCTCCGAATACATACCTGCTTACAGAGATTCTTCACTTCCACACCTGTATGACTGCCGCCAAATTCTCCGTCCAGTACCCAGTCAATGGGCTCATGGGAAAAGGCAGATAAAGAGCTGGTCTTAAATTTATGCACCAGTTCGCATTTCTCATCTTTTAAAAGAAGGCTGGATACAATACTGCTGACTTCCAAGGGAGTTTTAGGCATACGAATCAAAAGAACCTCAAACAATCCGTCACATAAGGACACATCCTGGCTCACCAGCCCCTTAAATCCTCCAACCTGCGTGGTGTTTGTGACCATGCCAAATATAAAATCTCCCTCATAAACCTGATCCCCGCTCTCAATCCGCAAAGGATAGGCTTTGATGGAGGCAAGGCTTTTTACACCCTCCAGCATATATGCCTGATGGCCCAACAAATTCTTTTTATCCTGGGAGGTCAGATAAGAAACCTCAGTAAAAGCCCCAAACCCTGCCACATACACAAAATATCTATCCCCGCAAAAGCTTCCAATGTCAATGGGCTCCGGCTCTCCTGTAGCCGCACCCAGGGCAGAGGCTGTCATCTGCTTTGGTATCTTAAGGCTTGAAGCAAAATCATTGGTAGAGCCAGCCGGAATATAACCCAGCTGGGGCATGGTCTGTAATTCCATCATTCCGGAAATGGTTTCGTTTAAAGTGCCATCCCCTCCACTGCAGACAATCAGATCCATCCCCTCTCCCCAGGCTGCCACTGCCTCTTTTGCCTCCAATGGCTGCTGAGTAATGTAAACCTGAACCTGATAGCCTTCTCCGGAAAAAATATTCAAAATCTCCAGCAGCTTGTTTTTAATCTGGCCTTTTCCGGATTTTGGATTGATGACCAACAGCATTTTCTTGTTTTTCTCCATGTCTGATGTTCACCTCTTTTTCATTATCCTCATTTTATGAGCTTTGTATACCTGCTAAACGCATTGGGAAGAGGATAAATCGTCTTTAATTCTTCTTTTTTTGCCGGAATCAGCCTTTTTCCCAGCTCCCGGCCAAGTACAATCCGATATCCGATCATACGCCATTCCACATGGGAAAAAATATGCTTTGCCTCTGGAAGCGCTTCAATTTGTATAATCTCCTCTTTTTTCAAATCAAATGCCATGGGTAGCTGCTCCCTGGTCAGATGTCCTTCTACATTTGGCAGCTCATAAAGAGAAGCCAAAAGACCAGAGTCCGGACGCCTGCACAGCCCGATCTGATCCTGATACTCCAAAATACATACGGTTCTCTCCTCAATCCGGCGTTTTCTGGGAGGTGACTTTACTGGAAGCGTCTCCTCCAAATGGTCACGAAAAGCAAGGCACAGCTTTTTTACAGGACAGCTTTCACAAAGCGGCTTTCCGTTTGGCAGACAGATGGTTTCTCCAAGCTCCATGACAGCCTGATTGAAGGAACCAGGATCAGTTTGAGGCAGCACCTTTAAAAGCATCTCCTCCCGGCTTTTTTTTACCTGCTGTCGGCTGATATCCTCCCTGCTGGCGAAAATCCGGGACAAAACCCGAAGCACATTGCCGTCCACAGCCGGAACCGCTTCCTTGTACACAATAGAAGCAATGGCTCCCGCGGTATAACTGCCGATTCCAGGCAGCTTCATCAGTTCTTTATAATCTGACGGCAGAGTTCCATTATATTCCCTGACAATCATCTGTGCTGCCTTCTTTAAATTTCTGGCCCGGTTGTAATATCCAAGCCCTTCCCACAGCTTCATCAGCCGGTCCTCCTCCACCTCCGCCAAAGCCGCCACATCAGGAAGCGCCTCCATAAACCGGTCATAATAAGGCTTTACAGCCTCAATCCGGGTTTGCTGCAGCATGATTTCTGAAACCCACACAGAATAGGCAGTGGGACATTCTCTCCAGGGCAACATCCGGCGGCTGGCCTCATACCAGGCTGTAAGAGGACCTGTCATTGCCCTTAAACGCTCCAGATTCTTTTCTTCCTCCGGCTGTTTTTTCTCTTTTTCTTCAGTCTTTACTCTTACCGCCATCTGCTTAAACATATCCATAGATTCCCCTGACTGAGACCTCCCCGGACAGCACGGTCCTAAGTCCCTCATCTGTCTCCACCAGCAGCTCTCCTTTTTCATTGATTCCTCTGGAAATGCCGGTATATTCCTCCCTTGGCCCCAAAACCCTTACCTCACGGCCCACATTAACCAATTCCCGATTGTATTCCTCCATCAGCAGGCTTAAATCCAAGGTTTTCAAAAATTCATCATAATAGCGTTCCCAGGCTTCTGCCACTTCTGCTGCCAGCTTGGCCCTGCTGACCTTCTTTTCCGTACAAAGTGCAAGAGATGTGGCTGTTTGCTGTAGCTCTGGCGGAAATTCACGGATATTCACATTAATTCCAATTCCAATCACCACATAGCGGATGCATTCCATCTCAGTACTCATCTCAGTCAATATACCGCAGACCTTTTTCCCTTCCAGCACCACATCATTGGGCCATTTGATCTGTCCGTTCAGACCAGCGGCCTGATAAATTCCCTCCTTCACTGCCATGGCTGCAATCAGGGTAAGCATGGAGGCCTCCTCCGGCATAAAATCCGGCCTTAACAGCAGGCTCATCCAGACTCCTGCTCCATGGGCGGACACCCAGGATCTCCCCCGTCTCCCTTTGCCCGCGCTCTGCTCCAGGGCCACCACAAGAGTACCGTCACAGGCTCCTTTTTCTGCCTGACGGCGGGCCTCATTGTTAGTGGAATCCACCAAATCCAAAAAAACCAGATTCTGCCCTGCCCGCTTGGTCCGAAGCATGCTTTTA
>CATLIJ010000032.1 GCA_949948825.1 uncultured Clostridiaceae bacterium | reverse complement strand
CTCCACTCCGGAAAGCTTCCAGGCCAAATCCCGTTTTCCCTGTAAAGCGCCTCCTACAATCAAAATCATCCTCCCATCTCCTCCCTGACATGAATTTTGGCTTACCAACAAGCCTGACGTCCAAAATTCATGTCCATTTTCCCGCCGTCTGAACTGTTACAAAAAAACCGGTTCCACAGCCACTGCCACAGTCACCCCATGGCCAGCCCGTTTCCCTGCCGCAAGCTGCCCGTTCACGCCAGCTCCCGCCAGCGCGGCCCGCTCACACACATTTCCCGTACCAGTCACCTGCCGTACAAAAGCAGATTCCTGTACCTTTTCTCTGACCTGCTCCAGCCTTTCTGCTGAAAATGTCACAAAAGGAACTCCCCATTTTTCCGCCGCCTGACAGATGCCCTTCTCCTGGCATTTCAAATCAATACTGGCAAACCGGGCAACTGCATGTTCCTCCAGATTCGCCTGACGAAAAGTCTCCAGAATCTCCTCCTCCACAGTCTCCGGGGCAACTCCCTTCCTGCATCCAATTCCCACAGTAAGGCTTTTGGGCGCCAGACGGAGAATCTGGCCGCCTGCTGCGAAAATCTCCAAAAGCTTCTCTCCGGCTTCCTCCCCTTTTTGAGGCTCTTTTTTCACTGTGACCCACACATTTACCTGGCCTGCTTTTCCCAGTACATATTCCTCTGGCAGCTGCTCTGCTATGGGAAAATCGCTGAAAAATCCCACGGACTCTCCCTCCAGTATCCTGGCTGACACCTGCTTGGCTGCCTCCCGGTCCCCAATCCAAAGTCCTCTTTTTGCTGCCCACACATCAATGGCCACCTTGTTATTCACATCCGTGGCAGTGGTAATCACTGGTACCGCGCCGCAAAGCTCTGCCACAATCTCTGCCAGCTCATTGGCTCCCCCTGCATGTCCGGACAGCAGCGAGATGGCATACTGTCCCTTCTCGTCCACTGCCACAACCGCCGGGTCTGTCAGTTTGTCTTTCAGGTACAAAGCCACGGACCGGACGGCAATACCTGCCGCCCCTATGTAAATCAACCCGCCCTTCTGGCAAAATTGCTTTTTAGTCCATTCGGATACCGATTCCTTTAACCCATAGATTCCATCTTTCCCATCAAAATCCTTTTCCGGCAAAAACCGGAGCGGAATATATCCCTCGCAATCATGCCCAAGTCCCCTTAATCTCTCTGTCAGCTGCCTGCATAAACTGCTTCCGTTCTTTGTAAAACTAATCACAGCCAGCTTCATACAACTCCCCTCCAGCTTCTCTGCCCGCTGATATACCTATGAACCAGATAATCTGCTCCGCTGCTTTGTCCCACAATCTGATGAGCTGAAGAAAACACCATAACCTCTGCTTTTATCTGTCCGCCTCCCCATGACTCCACCTGCATTTTCACTTTCTCTGCCCCTTTTGCCAATACCCTCTCTGCCAATCCTGCATCCTTCAGATACCCTACTGCCTCCTCTGTAGTATTCGACCTGCGCACTTTTTCCAGCAGCTCCTCCTGTTTCTTTTTCCAGCCTGTGTCCCTGGCGCCATTTTGCTCAGACCCGCTTTTTTCCTCTGCCCTGTTTTCTTCCTCCCCGCCTCTTTTCTCTTCTGCCATTCTCTCCACAACCTCCCGTGCCAGCCGCTCCATTTCCTCCATTCTTCCATCTCCACATTTGGAATGGGTATTTCCTGCTCCTTTGGCCACCTTCACCAGCTTTCCAATGTGTCCTGCCAGTAAAATCCGCTCAAAGCCCTCCTTTGCAGCCATCTCCACAGATGCCCTGACAAAATTGCTACACCGGACTGCTTCTCCCAGCTTTATGTTCTTCTCCTGCTGTAAAAACCTTTCTCCATAATTTCCCGGTGTCAGCAAAAGCAGCCGTTCTCCGGCAGCTGCCTTCATCCGGATTTCCAGACGTATTGTCTCCACCAAAGCCTCCTCACTCATGGGCTTCACAATTCCCGTAGTACCCAGGATTGAGATGCCCCCCACAATCCCCAGCTTGGGATTAAATGTCTTCTCCGCCAGCCAGACTCCCTCCGGGATAGCCATGCAAACCTGTAGCCGCCCTTCATAAGCAGCCCTTTTCCTCACCTCCTCCACTGCTCCAAGAATCTGCCTGCGGGGAACCGGATTAATGGCATAATGCCCCACCGGACAGGAGAGTCCCGGCTTTGTGACCACGCCGATTCCTGGCCCTCCGTTCAGGTACAGCCCTGGATATTCCAAAAGCACATATCCTCTGCCCTCCCTGCACAGCTCCTCCCACTGAAAACTGTCCGCAAAAGACACGCCTGCACAGACCCAGACTCCATTTGTCACATCCGGGTCATCCCCTGCATCCTTCCTGACCCGACACCAGCTTATGCCTTCCCAAAAGCATTCCACATCAAACTCTGCCTTTTCACCCGTTTCCAGGCAGATTTCAATCTTCTCCTGTCTTCTTCCGATCAGCAAAAAAACAGCTGCAGCTTTTGCTGCAGCCGCCCCACAAATGCCTGTAGTGTATCCGCTTCTTAAATATGGCTTCATGTTTCCTCCAGCCTGTTCTTATTCCTTATTTTGCGCCAGCAGCTTTCGGTTTCTTGCAATAATAAGATTTGTACTGCCTTTTTCGTTCCTCTGCAATCTTTTCATCTGTTTATTATAAACTGCTAACATTATACTAAAGCCGATGGGAAAAATCAACTGACATTCGCTCACACAGCAATGTTAGGTAACAGTTCAGACAGCAGGGAAACTGGCATAGATTTTGGGCGTCAATCTCACTTGTAAGCCAAAATTTATGCCAGTTTCCACATCGGATGGATATCCCAGCTTTTGTCCGTCGGAGACGGGCAAGAAGATGCCCCGTCTGAACTGTTACAATGTTTGGGAATGAATCAAAACTAAAAAAACCACATGAGAGGATTATAAAAATACTTCCCATTTTTCACCACACTGTCTCTTCCCCTTTTCCAGCGAACCCTGTTTTTTCTTCGTTTCCCCAAAGACTTTGCGCATAATCCCATTCTCATTTAAAAGAAACCTCCTCCTTGGATTCCGCCCCATCCTTAGCCATTTTCTGCATTTCCCGCTTTCTCTTTGTAATCAATCCCCCGATTCTTCCGCTTTCCTTTGAGGTCAGGCTTCTCCATCCGCTTTCCAATACCCGTGCTCCCAGCCCCAGTTCCTCGGCAATCTCAAACTTCAGCTGCTCCTCCGGGGTCATATTGTTTATATCAAAGGGCTTTTTTGATTTTTTACTTTTTGACATAACAAAGGCACACTCCTTTCTCTGAACTTCATAAAAGCAGTATGCCCGTTTCTTTGATTTCCTATACAAAATAGCAGTTTAACGGAATGACATTGCCCCATGAGCTATAGCCAACTAATACTCTGGCTCCAGCGGAATAATAATAGCAGCAATAATATATGCCACAATGCTCATTCCGGCCCAGCAAGTCATAAGAACCCACAAAAGTCGGATCAAGGTAGGATCTATATTTAAGTAATCACCAATTCCTCCGCACACCCCACACAGCATTTTGTCCTTATTGGAACGATACAATTTTCGATTTAAGTCCATCATTTCCTCCATTCTGTGCTTTTTTCAACCAAAAACACTCTGTTTACTCTTCCGAAAAATTCACGGTAATACTTCCGACTCCACATTCCAGCTCCACTTTCTTTCCCCCTGGATTCAGAATCTCTTTCTCCCAGGACACGCCCTCATATTCCTCCAGCTCTTCCCCGCCAAGGAAAATCTTTCCCATATTACACTCCATTTCATAGGAATAATCACGCTTCTTCCCATCCAGGGTAAGATCAATCTGCCCCAGGCTGCATTCTGCCAGAACCTCCTTTCTCACAGCTCCGCTGCACCGGATGTACCCTGTGTTTGATTCCAGAGAAAGCTCATCTGTCTGTATATTTTCCGCCAGAACTGCCCCTGCCTCTGTCTGCAAAGAGATCTCGGATGCCTGCAGCCTGTGAGCCCAAAATGCGCCTGCTCTCGCATTGACCTCCACCTCCGCCAGATTCGCTCCCTCAGGAAGAGAAACAATCATCCTGCTTTCCTGACTAAGGTTATCATACACATGGTTCTCATAGATCTCAGCAGATGGTCTGATCTCCAGCTTATCTCCGTTCTGCCTGTACTGATAATCCTCCCCATCTCCACAGATTTCAATTCGCACCTGCCCTTCCGCCAGATCCTGAGATTCCCGCAACAGGACCATTCCAAACACCTCCAGTTCCAGCTCCCGAACCTGGTCATAAACCATAGTTCTCTCCACAGGAATCTCTCCGCTCTCCAGCTTCTCCCATGGAAAAAGCCCGTTGGGCGCAAATGGGTCTTCTGGATAGTCAGTTTCTACTATTTGAAAATCTCCTTCTGGCACACAAAAGCTGTCTCCAGGTTCCAGACTTCTTGCCTCCTCTGGCGCTGTCCCAAAACCATAAAGCTCTGCTGCTCTTATGCTTCTCCTGCCATGACTCCATCCTTCCCGGACCGCCTCCCGCAAAGCCCATTCCAGATAATAACCGCCTCCCATCATAGCTCCGGCAGTGATCACTCCAATTCCAATGAGAGAAAGAATCAAACCTAAAATTACAGACCATTTCATAAAACGATTCATGCCTTCTGCCCCCTTCCCCGGTGCAAGAGACCGTTCAGCCAGTTGATCATGCTGCAGAAGCAATAAGGAAGCAGCTTTCCATAAAGAAGCAGAGAAATTGCTGTTCCAAGAAACGCCAGCCCAAATGCCAGAACACCAAAGCCAATCACCATCACTCCGCTCCAAAGATTGGTAACTAACAAAATCACTCCCACTACAAACAGCGCCGCCGCGCCAATCCAGGCAGCCACAGTCAGCACTCCCACCAATAAGAGCACTCCCAGGAACAAAGCTATGGCTCCCACCGCAATTCCTGCTGCTCCGCCGCCAATCCCAAGAAGCACAGGTGACACCACGCAAAACAATGCAATAATCAAGATCACCTTCACAATCATGCTTCCCATACTTCCCTTTGACAGAAAACCACCTTTCCTGGCGCCGGAAGCTCCCTCCTTGTCTCTCTGACAGGAAGCTCCTGCCTTGTTCCCTCCATCAAAGTCTTGTCCACTGGCTCTCTGCCATTCCTCTCCATTCAGCGTCTCCGGCAAATCCTTTCTCTGAATCACCTGATATCTGGGATCTCGAAACCGTTCATCCTGATATCCGCTTTCCGTAAATTCGCCTCCCTGGTCCAAATTCCCCTTAAGGTCAGCGCGAATGATGGCAGCCACCCGCTCTGGGCTGCCAAACTCCCGAATCACCTCTGCCTCATTCTCCTCTCCTGCCTCCTCCAGATAATCCTGATAGTAAGCAATGGCATCCTTCTTATCCTCCTCTGGAATATCCTGTAAAAGATATTCCAATTCCCTCATAAATTCCTCTTTGTTCATCCCTCTGCCTCCTCAAGTATCCTGGAAATCTTCTGAGAATAGCTGCTCCATTCGCTACGGTACAGATTCAGCTGCAGCCTTCCGCTTTCTGTAATCCGATAATATCTCCGGTTCCTGCCGTCAATGGCCTTATCATAGCTTTCCAGACATTCCTCCTTTAAAAGCCTTCGCAGAACCGGATATAAGGTCGATTCCGAGATATCAATGGCAGTGCGGACATCCTGGGTAATCTTATACCCATAGGTTCCCTGCTGCTCCCGTGATACGGCTGCCAGTACAATCGCATCCAAAAGCGCTGCTCCTGTGTTAAAAACCATGATCACTCTCCTGTTCTCTAACAACAGTCCAAATCAGGCATTTCTTTGTTTGCTCTCCTTTGACGGAACTGCTGTATTCTTTTATGGTTTCCACTATTGCTCCAAAGTATAACTGTTTATAATATTATTTAATTTTCTATATTATATATCATATAATATTATATGTCAATACTATTTTAGATAAATTATCATTCTTCTCCTGCAGAACTTCTCATGCCAGATTCCCTGCCACCCAAATTATAACAATGAAAAAGAATTCTGCTCCGCAAGATCCTCCGCCTGCGGAGCGTTTTGCTTTATAGGACGCAATTTCATATAAAACAAAAAAACAGCCCACATGGACTGTCCTTCTGCCCTATTAACTTTCATTTTCCTTTTCTCATCAAACCTCTTTTATAGGAATCCAGCTGCCTCTGGTTAGAAATCACCACAACCTTTTTCCCATACTCCCTCATCATAGCCTTATATTCCATCCATTTTTTCCGGGTGCGGCCCTCATACAAAATCCACCAGAGAAATTCCAAATTCAGCCGCTCCTTACATCCCCTTCCCATATCCTCCCTTGTCTTTCCCCGATATCTCCAATACCGTCTCCAAACCCGGTACAGGCAGGTAAAGCGGCGAAAGCTCATAAATATAATCCGGTCAGCCTCCGAAAGCCGCCGCTCATAATCCAGCTTTCTGTAATTCCCGTCAATCACCCAGGATTTCCTGCTGTCCAAAAATCTCCGCACAATGGCCTGCTTTTCCTCCAGCGGCCGCTCTCTCCACCCGGAAACCCAGTGAACCCGGTCCAAATGAAGAACCGGAATATGAAATTCCCTGCCAATCTCCCTTGCCAGTGTAGACTTTCCGCTTCCGCTGAATCCAATAACTGCAATTTTCATCTGCCCCTCCTCTCATTTCTTGCAACAGTCCAGACGGCGCAAAAACTGCTGCCATTTCTCTGCACAGGGAGAACATCCTGATTCATCCAAGGCACAAAAATGCTGCCAGATTCCCCCGTCTGGTTCCCATGACCCGGTGGGAAAACAAGAGATCCGGATTGCAGCGGGTACAAATATCAGTTGTGTGAATCCGCTCTCTGGCCACTCCTGCTTCCTGAAAAACAATCTCATTGGCACGCCACAGATCCAGCTGAAACTTTCCCTTTTCCGTCTTATAAAAAAGCTCCCTCTCACAGGCAGGCCCAAAGGCATTTGCAAACTCCTCTGCCACCTCCGGCCCCACCTCAAAACAATCCTGACAAATGCTGGGGCCTATGCAGACAATCACATCCTCTGGCTTTGTTCCATATTCCCGGCCCATGGCCTCTAATGTCACCTTTCCCATCCGGTTTACAGTTCCTCTCCACCCGGAATGGGACAATCCGATTGCCCGGTGAACCGGGTCCAGAATATACAAAGGCACACAGTCCGCATAAAAGGTGACTAAGGTGATTCCCGGCACATTGGTAATCAGCCCGTCCACATCCCTGTAATCCCGTTCCCGAAAAATTCCCTTTCCTTCATCCTCTCTCCAAACCGCGCGGACATTGGTTGTATGAGTCTGCCAGGACAATACCATCCGATGCATGTCCACCCCCAGGGCCTCTGCCATCCGCCGGTAATTTTCCATCACATGCTCCGGGTTATCCCCTCTGGTAAAAGTAAAGTTCATGGACGCAAAATCCCCCTGGCTTACCCCTCCCAGTCTGGTGGAAAAGCCATGCCGGACCAGTCCGGTCTTAGAAAGCGCCGGAAACTCCAGCCAGACCACTCCCTTTTTTTCCTGCACTTTCATTTGCTCCTGCACATCAGAAGGCCTGACGCCTGTTTTCCGTTTCCACTCCATACTTTATCCACCTCTTTCTCTTCAGGACATCCTAAGGAACTGTTAAAAAATTAATTCTTAACAGTTCCTCAGTCTGCCTGAACCTCTCTTCTCCAAAAGCTTCTCGCTTAAAAAGCATCCCGAATCCATCTGATCTCTCTTCCCAAAATACTGATCACGTCAAACCGGCAGGACACATCTTTGCGGAAATGGCGATACAGATAATAACTTGCCGCCTGACGGATATGCCGCTGTTTATCCGGCGTCACGGCCTCTGCCGGATCTCCGGTTCCCTTGTTGCTGCGGTATTTCACCTCCACAAAAATCAAATCCTCTCCATCCTGCCCGATTAAATCAATCTCCCCCTGGCGGATGCGGTAATTCTGTTCCATAATGACCACACCCTGTTTTGCGAGATATTCTGCGGCCAGCTGTTCATACCAGGCCCCGATATTCCTTTTGTTTAAACGCCCCTTCAAGCTTCCTTCCCTTCTGCCTCTTTGGTATACTTTGTGATAAAAGTTTTCCGGTGAATGGGACAGGGGCCCTGTCTGCGTATCGCGGCAATATGTTCTGCTGTTCCATAGCCTTTATGCTTGGCAAATCCATATTCCGGATACCTGGAATCATATTCCTTCATCAAATGGTCTCTTGTGACCTTTGCCAGAATGCTTGCCGCTGCGATGGACACACTCTTTGCATCCCCCTTAATGATCTTCACCTGACAAATGTCCACATCCGGAATTATAACCGCATCATTTAACAACAGATCCGGCGCTGTGCTTAATCCGGCCACAGCCCTTCTCATGGCCTTATAGGTGGCCTGAAGAATGTTGATTTGGTCAATCTCCTCTGCATCTGCCATGCCCACACTCCAGGCTGCCGCCTTTTCCTGAATCTCCAAAAACAGCTCCTCCCGCCGCTTCTCAGAAAGCTTTTTCGAATCATTCAGAAATAAAATCTCACAATCCGCCGGCAAAATCACTGCCCCAGCCACCACAGGCCCTGCAAAGGGCCCGCGGCCCGCCTCATCAATCCCGCAGATAGCAGAATAAGAAGAATATTTGTGCTCATATTCTCTCATTTGCTCCAGCCGCTCCCGCTCCGCTGCCAGCTTCTCCTCACTTAATTTTCTCAAAATAACCTCTCCTCTTACTGTTTTGGAAGCTCCAGGGTAATCCGTCCCAGCCTTCCACCGCGAAAGTCCTCAATCAATATTCCGGCTGCCTTGGAAAGGTCCAGCTCACCGCCCTTTTTCAGGCAGGCCCGCGCCCTGGCAATCTGACATAATGCCTCCTCCGGCTCTTTGTCTGCCAGCTTCTCTTCTTTCAAGGCATCTCCCTCATCCCCGCCATACCGTCTGGCCAATATTCCGGGCTGTCTCTCCTGTAAAAGCTTTACAAGCTCAGCTGCCAGTCCGTCCCTATCTAAAATCTCATCATTCACAGAACCAATCATGGCCAGCAAAAGCCCCACCCTGGGGTCCTCAAATTTCGGCCACAAAATTCCCGGCGTGTCCAGAAGCTCCAAAGACTTGTTCAGGCGAATCCACTGATTCCCCTTGGTCACTCCCGGCCTATTACCGGTTCGGGTGCATGCCTTTCCTGCAAAGGAATTGATAAAAGTAGATTTTCCCACATTAGGAATCCCGACCACCATGGCCCGCACCGGCCGGTTCAGGATTCCCCGCCGCCGGTCTCTTTCCAGCTTTTCTTTACACGCTTCCAAAACAATGCCATTTATTTTTTTAATTCCATCTCCTCGCTGGGAATTGATTTCCGCCACATAAAATCCTTTTGTCCGAAACCAGTCCATCCAGATTCCATTCTCCTTTTCTCCGGCCAAATCCGCCTTATTCAGAAGAATCAATCTGGCTTTTCCCTTTCCCAGCTCATCCAAATCCGGATTCCGGCTGGCAAGAGGCGCTCTGGCATCCACCAGCTCAATAATCAGATCAATGAGCTTTATATCCTCCTTCATAGCGCGTTTCGCTTTTGTCATATGTCCCGGATACCATTGTATATTCAAAAGAGTTCCCTCCTGGTTTGTCTAAATCCTGTCAGTGAGACCAGATCGGTCCAATATCCATCAACGGATAAATCCGCATCCAGACCTTTCCCAAAATCTGTTCCTCTCTCACATTTCCCACATTGGCAAAACGGCTGTCCTCACTGCTGTCCCGATTGTCCCCCAAAAGAAAATATTCATTCTCCCCAAGTTTCACCGGACTCTCCGCCAGACCGGCCAGAGAAACCTGGTCCAACCCATTGTCCGCCTCCAGACGCTCTCCGTTCACATACACATAGCCCCCCTGAATCTGCACCGTCTCTCCCGGCAGTCCAATCACTCTTTTTACAAATGTTCTTTTATCCTCCCGCTCAAAAACCACCACATCCAATCTCTGAGGCTTCCAAAAATCATAAATCAGTCTATTTACCAGCACCACATCCTCTGAACTTAAAAGAGGCATCATAGACTGCCCTGCCACCTGGATCTGAATTCCAAAGGAATGCAGAAAAAACCAGGCAAAGGCAAGCATAACAACCACATCCACCACCCAGCTTGAAACCACACGGACCATTCTCCGGTCCTCTCTATAATAAAAATCCACAGATTCTACCTCATTTATATAAACCAACGATACGGAAACAAAATTCCACAGATACATGAAAAGAACAAACTTTTGACTGTCAAAACCTTTTGGCTGCTGTTTCGGTAAAAATGAAGGGACAATTTGCATTGTCCCTTGTTTGCCTGCTTACTTTACCAGTTCTTTTACTTTCGCACGCTTACCCACACGATCTCTCAGATAATTCAATTTCGCACGTCTCACCTTACCTCTCCGAACAACCTGGATGTCATCCACTGACGGAGAATGAACCGGCCATGTCTTCTCCACACCGATTCCGTTAGAATTTTTCCGAACTGTAAAGGTCTCACGGGCGCCGCCGTTCTGCCGCTTAATCACGGTTCCCTCAAAAACCTGGATTCTCTCCCGGTTTCCCTCTTTGATCTTGTTGTACACCCGAACCGTGTCTCCCACATGAAACTCCGGCACAGACTCCTTTAACTGCTCGTCCTCAATTTTCTTAATAATCTCGTTCATTTTCGTGTGAACCTCCTTCATATATTTGATGTTCTTAATGCTTTCAGAGCGCAACAGAGGACCATCTCTTTTCTCATTCACAACGCATTTGATATTATCATAATTCTCTTATAATTGCAAGCGTTTTTTATCCTGCAAATCTCTTTTCAGCTCCTCCAGAAATGCCTGCTCCTTTAAGGTCAGATTTGCCTTCTTGAGAAGATCCGGCCTTCTCTCAAAGGTTCTAAGAATCGACTGTTCCCGCCGCCACTGTTCAATGTTTTTATGATGTCCGGACAATAAAACCTCTGGCACACGCTGCCCTTCATACACCTCCGGACGGGTATACTGAGGATATTCCAGCAGATTGTCATGAAATGACTCGATTTCCGCTGACTGATCATTGTTCAACACTCCTGGAACCAGTCTGGAAATACAGTCAATCATAACCATGGCCGGAAGCTCTCCTCCTGTCAGCACATAGTCTCCCACAGACAGCTCGTCTGTGACAATCCGCTCCAGGGCCCGTTCATCAATCCCCTCATAATGGCCGCACAGGAATACCAGATCTTCTTCTGCTGCCAGCTCCCTTGCCATGGCCTGGTCAAACACCTGGCCCTGAGGAGTCATATAAAGAACCCTGGGACGTTTCCCCAGCCGCACGCACAAAGCTTCATAAGCATCACACACCGGCGCTGCCTGCATCACCATCCCGGCGCCGCCTCCATAAGGGGCATCATCCACATGGCCATGTTTTTCTTTTGTATAATCCCGGATATTGACAGCCTCAATGGACAAAATTCCTTTTTCCACTGCACGGCCAATAATGCTGGTATTCAGCCCATTTAAAACCATATCCGGAAACAACGTAAGCACATGGTAATTCATCCAGCCTCCTTACAGATCCAAAAGCCCGTCCATAATATGGACCAAAATGGTACGAGACTCCAGATCTACATTTAAAATACATTGTTTTATGGCAGGAAACAAATACTCCTTTCCCTCTTTGCCCTGAATGATATAAACATCATTGGCCCCGGTCTTTAACACATCCTTCAAAACTCCAAAATCTTCTCCCTCATCCGTAACAACCTTCAGCCCGATTAAGTCTATAATAAAATTTTCATCCGGCCCCAGCTTTACTGCCTGCTCTCTTCCAATCAGCAAATCCTTCCCTTTGTACCGTTCCACTTCATTTAAGCTCTGAAACTCTTTAAACTTTAAAATCACCATATTTTTAAAAAACCGGACGCTTTCAATATGCAGTGTCACAGGCTCCGGAGAAATGTCCAAAACCACGGTTTTCAGCTTTTTAAAACGGTTTGGGTCATCTGTGGTAGGATATACCTTTACCTCCCCCCGAACCCCATGGGTAGAGGAAATAACCCCCACCCGCAGCATATTTTCCATAAACATACCTCATCTTTTATTTTAAGCGGCACACTCTGCAGCCCAGGAATCCTTCTGTCAGCTTTCCGCCGCAGTGCGATTCCCGAGGAGCGTTTTTGTATCATAGGACACACTTTCCTATAATATAAAAAAGCTGCCGCCTGTATGTGCCAGACGACAGCCTGTGGCGGCTATTGAATATCCACAACAACCTTTTTGTCTTCTTTCGAAGCAGCTGCCTTAACAACCGAACGAATCGCCTTCGCAATACGTCCCTGTTTGCCAATGACCTTTCCCATGTCAGAGGGAGCTACCTTTAATTCAATGAGCGTCTCCTCCTCCTTTTCGGTCTCAGTCACAACCACTTCATCCGGGTTCTCCACTAACGCTTTTGCAATTACCTCTACTAATTCCTTCATAGTAAACCTCCATGCGTCCGGCAGCGGACGCGCCATCACACAGGAAAGTCTGAGCGAACGCATTTGGCATCCCTGATTAAAGTCACCTTCAGCGATAGGACCTTTATAGTAAATCTCCATGCGTCCCCAAAGTCACACTACCACGAATGAAAGGCCATATTAGATACCCGCAGTCTTCAAAAGCTTAGCAACGCGATCCGTGGGCTGAGCGCCGTTGGCCAGCCATTTCTTGGTCGCTTCTTCATTAAATTTGATTGCACTCGGCTCCTGATTGGGGTCGTAGGTACCAACCTCCTCAATGAATCTGCCATCTCTGGGGGATCTGGAATCTGCAACAACGATTCTATAGAAAGGTTTCTTTTTCGCACCCATTCTTTTCAGTCTCATTTTCACTGCCATGTCATTCACCTCCTTAACCTGTACTGGAATTATGCCGCCGCCTTCCAGACATCTGTCCGTTATGCAGCTTGCTCTCTATTAACAAATACGTGCTTTTCTGCGTTTAAAATCCTCCGATGCAAAAATGCCGTACTGTTATCAAATTTTTAAAACGGCAGCTTCATCTTGCCAAACATACCACCCAGGCCGCCTCTTCCTTTTTTGCCGCCCATCATCCCCGGAATCTGTTTCATCATCTTCTTCATCTGGTCAAATTGCTTGACAATCCGGTTCACCTCACTGATATCCACACCAGCGCCTTTGGCAATCCGCTGCTTCCGGGAAGGATTCATCAGAGCCGGATTGGCCCGCTCTTCCTTTGTCATGGACAAAATAATGGCTTCCACCCGGTCCATGGCAGATTCGTCCACCTCCGGGATACCGCCCTTCAGCTGGCCCACTCCCGGCAGCATGCTCATAATGCCCCCCAGGCCGCCCATCTTCTTAATCTGGCGCATCTGCTCCAGGAAATCATTATAATCAAACTCCGCCTTGCGAAGCTTCTGGCTCATCTCTCTGGCCTTCTCTTCATCCAGCTCCAGCTCAGCCTTTTCAATCAGAGTCAGCACGTCTCCCATGCCAAGAATCCGCGATGCCATCCGGTCCGGGTAAAACTGTTCCAAATCCGACAGCTTCTCTCCCATACCAATATATAAAATCGGCCTGCCTGTTACAGAGCGGATAGAAAGAGCCGCACCGCCTCTGGTATCGCCGTCCAGCTTCGTCAGAATCACTCCGTCGATTCCCACCTTTTCCTGAAACATGGAAGCCACATTCACTGCGTCCTGACCTGTCATGGCATCCACCACCAGAATCGTCTGGTCCACATGAACCGCATCCCGAATCCGGACCAGTTCCTCCATCATATCCTCATCCACATGGAGACGTCCCGCGGTATCCAAAATCACCACATTGTAACCATTCTTAGCCGCATGCTCCACAGAAGCTTTTGCAATATTGACCGGGTCCTGATGTTCACCCATGGCAAATACCGGAACCCCCTGACGCTCTCCGTTGATCTGCAGCTGCTGAATCGCTGCAGGACGATACACGTCACAGGCTGCCAGCAAAGGCTTCCGCCCTTTAGCCTTTAATTTTCCTGCAATCTTTGCTGTGGTAGTCGTCTTACCTGCGCCCTGTAGGCCAGCCATCATCACAATTGTAATCTCGCTGGCTGGTTTTAAGGCAATCTCTGTGGTCTCAGATCCCATAAGCTGAATCAGGGACTCATGGACAATCTTAATCACCATCTGCCCCGGCTGCAGGGACCCCAGCACTTCCTCGCCCACAGCCTTCTCCTGCACAGAGCTTATAAACTGCTTGACCACCTTAAAGCTGACGTCTGCCTCCAAAAGGGCCATCTTTACTTCCTTCAGGGCGCTCTTTACATCTGCCTCTGTCAGCCGTCCCTTTCCCCGCAGGCTCTTAAATACATTCTGCAATTTATCGGATAAGCTTTCAAAAGCCATACAAATCCTCCTGCCATCAACGATACTTCCGCCTTACAGCTCCATAATCTCCCCGGATATCCGCTCAATCTGTCCAATCAGCGCCTCATCCCCAGTCTCCCGGAAGGCCTGCAGCTTCTGCTGAATCTCCTTCACCATGTCCCGCGTCTTCTGAAACTTGCTGACCAGATGGAGCTTCTCTTCATATCCATCCAGGATACGGTCGCACCGCCGGATCAAATCATGGACTCCCTGCCGGCTGATCCCCCGCTCCTGGGCAACCTCCCCCAGGGAAAGATCGCAAAACACCACGTCCTCATACACAGCCCGCTGGTGCTCGGTCAGTAGCTCTCCATAAAAATCATACAAAAGACTTTGCCTAACAATGCTTTCCATAACATCACCTGCATTATCATACCTGAAAATGCCATTGGTGTCAAGTGTTTTTTCTTTACGAACTATTGTTCGCATTGCTTCGCCTTGCGTTATCCTTGCTTATATCAATACTACTGCCAGATAGGGTGCTTTTATCGTGGTCTGTCTTTATCCGTCTTTCTTCTCAAATTTGTCACAGAATTGTCACAGCAATTATGATATTCTGACCGTCTGCGCCACCGCCTC
>CATLIJ010000031.1 GCA_949948825.1 uncultured Clostridiaceae bacterium | reverse complement strand
CCATCACCCAAAATTCTCTTCCAATCAAACATAATATATTGGTCATCCCACCAGCCTCACAAAAACCCTCCGCCCATATGAGATGATGCGGTTCCCCGCTTCGCTCCCTGGTACGTCACATCCGCTACTTCTTAATCAACTCCACGCCAATACAGTCAGCACATCTGTCTGTGTTCCCAAGGTCCTGGCATACCCAATCCGCAGAAATCTCTGCCTTCTAATGCCGTTCTGTTTTTTCTATATCAAGAACGCGTTCCAGTCCTTTCGGTAAAATCTCAGCAGCTGCTCTGTAATAGGGGCCATCACTGGCTTCTAAAAATCCATAGCATTTGCCAAAACTCATCTGAAATGTTGTTCTTAATGATCTGGATGTTTATTCTTTCAAAATTTCCGCCCGTTTTCCTTCTCCTCTTCTTAAGGCATTCCGGGCTGTGTTGGTCTTTTCTTCTGCCTGCCATCCGCAGGCATCACAAATAAAAATTCCGTCCTTCCGATGTCCAGACTCTCCACAACAGCTGCATTCCCGGCTGATATTTTTTCCAAAAACCTCGGTAAGCTTCACAGACTGTTCCTGGCATTTCAGAGAAAGGCGTTTCGTAATATACCCCTTCTGCCATAAGCCCACATAATGGTTGATTTTCCGGTTCCTGCCGCCAGTCTGTCTCCCCGGAAGCCCTGCCATGTACACAATCCTGGGCTTCTCTGTCTGAAGGAAACGGTTCAGTTCATGGTTAATATAACTGTGCATTTGTTCGGTGAGACGCTTCTTTTTCCCATAATACTTTTTTCGTCCCGGATTGTCCTCCCGGTTCTGGTTGTAGGTCTTAGTCTGGCTTTTCACCCAGTCTGCATATCTGGTCTGAAATTCCCCTAAGTGTTCTCCATAAACCTGTCCCTGATCTGTGGTCAGCATGGCAGACATGCCGATGGCAACTCCTACCACCTGGATATAATCCTCATGGTTCCTGGCTGCCACATAAACCGGAACCTGAATTTCAACCTTCCCCTCTTCCGGATGCAATCGAATCCGAAGCTGGCATTTGTACTGGTTATTATCCGTCAAAAGAAGAAATACTATTTTCCGCTTTTCCTTAATAGAAATATAAATGCCGTGATCCCCATACCGATAAGCTCTTTCGGATATGGAAAAACCATCTTCCTTTTCTGTCTGCAGCTTTCTATGATATTTTCTTACCTGTCTGCATAGATAACGGTGAAGCTTTTCCGTATTCACCTGCGCTGCCAATTTCCCATAAGTCAGCCCCATGGCCTTTGGCAGACAAATCTCCTCTTGGTGTAACACAGCCTCAAAAGCATTGTTGACCTTTAACAGGAAACGGAGATAATGCTTCTCTTCCTCCAAAAGCATCTCATTCTTGTTGACCAAATCCAAAATCTGGTTCTTGGTTTTTCCCCATTGGCCCCGAATATCTCCCAGGGCATCAAAAACAGCAAGGTAAAAATACACAGACGGCAGTCCCAACTCACTCCTTAGACCACTCTCTGTCATCTCATTCTGCGCCGTATATCCAGGATAGATCTTTGACAGACCTCCGATTCCGCCAAAGCGGGCATAAACATAGTTTTTCACTTGCTTATAATCTTTTGCAATCTCCAGAAGCTTTTTCATATCTTCCTGAGAAACAGGCGCTTTATTGTACTGACGGACTGTCTTGCAAATGGTATCCGGCGGCATTTTTTGTTTCCTTTTCTTTTCCCTTCTTTTTATGAGGTAAGTTTTATCAAGACATCCGCCTAATTCATGTATTTAAAGCTGATTTTCCCATATATCCAGGCGGATTCCCAAAACCTATACTTTTTGGGAATTTTTCCCATATGGTAGAACTGCCCAAAAAATTCCTTGAGAAATTAATCGATTTTCTTGCTTTTCCCGAATAATTGTGCTAAAATCATGGGTGTTTACCAAGACAAAGATAATTCCCAAAAAGTATAGGTTTTGGGAAAATGGATTCACTAATAAGAAAGGGAAATCTTCTTCCAATCAACATATTCAAAACCCCATAGATGGCTCTATGGGGTTTTCTATTTCTTTTCGGTAAAACTGCATTGTTATTTCCAATATTTTTTGATATAATTAGCAATATCCAACAAAGCGCGAAAAGGAGGAGCCATATGAAAAGTCTATCTTTAAAAAGGAAATTATCTGCTGTCACTACAGCCACTCTGTTGCTGTCAACTATGATCTGTGCCCCTGTCCATGCCACGGAGCCAGAAGACGAGAGTCCTGCAGTATATTTTGAGTATTGCGCCATTGATACGGTTCGGGATAAGACCGGGCCGGACGGATACCCATACCGGTGTCTGGTCAATGATTTGTTTTACATTGAATATCCTGGCAGCTGGTCCTTTGGAACCAACAATATTTCTCCCATTATTTTTTTCAATGATTCTGAAGTCACAAAGACCAATCACGAATTTCAAAGCTTTCAGGATGCTGCATTGATTGGCACAGAAGACCAGATTGACCAGTATATTCAGGGCGGCGGCCTTAACCAGTATTTCCAGCAGGTATTGAATCTTACAGATTTTAACGGGCTCACATTTTATACTCAGGAAAAAGGAGACACCATTCTGGTCTATTCTCTGATCAAGGAAGAAGAAACCATAGCTTCTATCGTAGTATGGACCTCCTTTGGTCAGGTCAGCATCCGGGATGAACGCTCCGGGGTATCCATGAACCCGGTTCGGGATTATGGGGAAATTATGGTGATGCCAGTTCATGATTCTGAAGATTTCAGTTCCATTGAGGCGATTCAGGCATATGTAAACAGTGGTAAATTAACCTCCCGTTTGTTGTTTGAGGAGGATGAAATAACCTGGACCACAACCCCCTATCAGACTGAGCATCACACTTATCTGTTATGCGAGGGCTCCTGCCAGTTTGAAAACGCTGCTGTTTATATTCCCGTAGCTCCTGCTGGCACAAAAAAATGGATGGTTGGCTTCCAGGCATTTATCAACAGTGAGATCAGCTGCAACGCCTATCAGATTCGTGAGGATATCATCAAAACATTTCAAGTGTTAAAGTAATTTTATCCACAAAAAATCCGGCCCATCTGCATTTTGCCAAGTGAGCCGGATAAAAAAGGGGAGGATAAGTATTTCTACTCTTCTATTATGAAAAGAGCATCGATACATTATCATTATCACCACAATCCCCCTCTTTATACATGTATTTGAAAAAATATTTTCCGAAACAATCTCTCCAAATCTATCATTACTTCATATCACATGATACCACATATTTCCAGACAGCCCTCTACCTCCGAATCAGATATTCCGGCAGCCCATCCATCAGAGGCGGGAACACTGCGCCCTGAATCAAGGGCAGCGCATAGTCCACAAATTCATGTGTTAGATCATTTCCACTCTCTGAAATCCAGGATAAGGGTACCGTCTTTTCCTGGTTGCAGACCTGGTCAACATCCACAGAAGCAAAGGCAAGGTCATACCCTTCTTTCTGATTGTCACGGACAAATGCCACCATAATTCCAGTTTCTCCATTTAAGGCAAAATCCACTCCCACTTGTCCTGCTTTCTGCGCCTCCTCAATGTCTGTCATGGATGCCAGCATTCCGGAGCAGCGCTGGCTTACATTTAACTCTATGGAGCGGACCTTCACTCCAAACCGCTCTCTTGCAAAACGCTCCAAAACCTTTCCGCAGCCAGTCAGCATTTTATGTCCAAAATTATCCAGCAAAGCCTCCTCCTTTTGGCTGTCCTTTACAGCCGCCCTTTCCTTCCCCATACAGGCAGCCAGCTTTTCCTCCCCATATTCACAGAGAAAAACGCCTTCTGAATCTGCAATTCCCTCTGACACGCAAACCACCACACTGCGCCGCCGCTGAAACTCCTTTTCCACATCACAGGCAAATTGTTCCAGAGAAAATGGTCTCTCGGGCAGATAAATCAGGGCCGGATTATCCCCTTTTTCCTGGCGGGCCAGGACAGAAGCTGCTGTCAGCCATCCGGCATGGCGCCCCATAAGCTCAATAATCGTTATGGATTTCTGACGGTAAACCGAAGAATCCAGCACAATCTCTCTCACTGTGGCAGCAGCATATTTTGCCGCGCTTCCAAATCCCGGAGTGTGGTCTGTGAGAATCAAATCATTGTCAATGGTTTTTGGTATTCCCACAAAACGAATGTCAGAACCAATCTTCTGTCCATAGCGGGACAGCTTGCTCACTGTGTCCATGGAATCATTGCCGCCAATATAAAAAAAGAATCCAATATTCAGTTTCTCCAGCTTTGTAAAAAGCAGAGGATAAACTTCCGCTGCCAAATCCTCAGGCAGCTTGTACCGGCAGGACCCAAGATAAGCCGCCGGAGTGACACGCAGCCGCTCCAATTCCTCCAAAGACAGCTCTGCCTTTAAATCCATATACCAGCCTTCCAGAAATCCCTCAATTCCATGAATCATTCCATAAACAGTCCCAATTCTGTCCTCCCTTGCAATTCCCTGTTGAATCACACCGCACAGACTGGCATTAATCACTGCAGTAGGGCCGCCTGACTGCCCCACAAGTACATTTTTCTTTAACATTTTTACCCCTTTTCTCACATATTGTTATATCATTTTAGCAAAAAATATTATTTTCCCTGGTGTAATCTAACCTTCTGTCCCAAGCTTAAATTCAAATCCCTCTCTTTCAAAGCTCATTATACCATTAGTCTTAAACAATTACAAGTTGTCAGATAATTCATTCAGAACTGCAGCAAAAAATAGTGTAACCGTTACGGTTCACAGGGGGCATCTTCCTGCCCCATACATATGCTATAAAGAAAACCGCTTTTTCATGCAGAAAGGAGAACCACCCATTGGAAATTCCGGCTCCAACACAAGGTTTCTTCCACAAAGGAAATGAGAATACAATGGATTTAAAAAATCTGAGACATTTTCTTAGAATCATTGAGGAAAATATATATGCCACCACCCTCTTCTGGAAAGGAGATGGAAACGCAGCATTGATACAACAATATATTTACTATAAACAACAAATCAGCCAAATGATGGAATTAAACCAAAATCCTGTCCATGATTTGCAAAAACCATCTGACTTCCAGGAAAACTCCTATAATAATACAGAACAAACCCATACCCCATTGATTGAGACAGACATAAAGCATATGAAAGAAACAGCAGAAAACATCAGAAAAAACGTGCTGCTCCTTCGAAATGAAATCCAGAATCACCCTCAACCCAAGATATTAAGCGAATTTTGTGACTTTTTAGAGCGCTGTTGTGAGAACATCAAACTGGCAATGCAATATTATGAAGGCAACGAAGCTTCCATAAATGACACGGTTCTTTGGCTTTCCATATAAAAGAAAAAAGGTGATGTTATGGAAAAAAAAGAAAATTTGAAGAATATTGAAAATCAGACAAAAGCTTTCTATGAAATAGCAGAACAGCTTGAGAAGCTTGCCTATAACACCTTGTCAGAAGAAATCCATTCTGTCAGAAACACATGGAAGGGAGATAACGGAAAAATTCTGCTGGAAAAAATAGAAAAGCTTCAGAAAATGCTTCAGGAAGATGCCAGAGAAACCCGGAAAAACGCGGACTTTTTTCAGGAAGCCGCCCAAGTCCGTATCACCTCCCCTGACATCCAGATGTTTGACTGAATATAGGAGAAAGCTTATGGAATATAAAAGGAATACAGCCAATTACAAACCAAAAAGTGACCTGGAAACTGCCAAAAATCAGGTTCTCAATTATTTAAATGGACTCTATAAAGACACATTTGCCCTTCTGTCCGCCACAGCCATAAGCTGGGCAGAAAATTATGAGACTTTCACAGTAACTTCCAAGACCTATTCCGGACAGACATTTCTGGTCAGGAGGATTCATGAAGGCAGCGCAATCTCCTTTACGGATAATTATTTTACCTTGTATATGACTGCGGACGCAAAGCAGTATGTGGAAAGTATTGTAAATCAGGCATCTCTGAAAGCAGATGTGGCCATCGAATTTACAGAAGGCCAACTCCCAAAGACACTGAAACCTGGCGCCAGCTTCCGAAACTATGTGGAAATGGGCGGATCTCCTTTCTGTTATATTACCCTGACAACTGCAGGGGAACTGAATCAAAAGGAGCAGATGTCCCTGATGAAAATTCTTGCAAAAGAAAGATTTCAATGTAATGTTTTATTTGTATCCAACACCTCCTGCCATTGTTATGGGGTGGACTGGGATCATGATATACAGGACTACAATCCTACAAAACAAGGAGGAAATCATGGCTCTTTCTGACCACGAATTAATATTGCTGAACAATATAATTTATTTCCCGGATGTCTTTCGGGAGGGAGACTCTGTTGCACAGATTTTAGTTAAAATCATCTACCAGATCGAGAAAAATCCAGATCTGAAATATGCAAAAATGTCTGCTGCTGAATGGATGAATCTGGTCTCTGTCATACAAAACAATCCCAGGCTTTCCAGTTACAATGTAACCAATATCACCACTCCTTCCCCCAACCAGAATATTGGCACAATCGCCTGTTTTGTAGAATCTTTGAGTCATCCCATGGATGTAAATGTGGTGTTTAAAGGCACCCAAAACGGATATGAATGGGATGACAACGGAGAAGGCGCTTACCTGCTGGAATCAGATTGCCAAAAGGCGGCGGCAGACTATATTAACCTCCTGCCAGAGCAATACGGAAATCATCTTACTGTATGCGGACACTCCAAGGGCGGAAACAAAGCCCAATATGTAACCATCACAACCAACCGGGTGGCACGGTGTGTTGCTGAAGACGGACAGGGCTTTTCCAATGAATTCTGCCGGAAATATGCCTCTGTGATTCCCGTCCGGCAAAACAAAATCAAAAATTATTGTGCGGAAAATGATTTTGTCAATGTAATTGCCACCAGCATTGCAGGAGAATCCATTTACATAAAAACAGAATACCAGATCAATCCTCTTCTCTACCATAAACCCAATCTTATTCTTGAAAAAAACGGGGAGCTTCGGCCAGCTGGAAAGCAGGCCCTATGGACCAAAGCCCTCCACAGCTATTTACAGGAAATTTTTGATGATATGCCAGAACCGCAGCGCTCCTATGTAATTGACGGCGTCATGGGGCTTGTGGAGGGAAAAGCCAGTGAAGAAAGCATGTACAACCGGATGTACAGCGTATGGACTGCCAGCAGATATTGGCTGGCCTGGATGACCGAGCACACCCAATGGTTTGGAGCAGCCTCCCAATTCCTGGCAAAATTGCTCCGGGACTCCACAAAGCTTTTCTCCCCGTCTGCCTATTATGATCTGAACTGGTTTTCCATTGATTTGGACCAGATGGCCATAATACAGGAAAACATGCAAAATCACAAAATAACCCTGGAAGCCATGGCCAATCAAATCCAGACCATCAAAGCAGAGCTTCATGGAATCTCATACAGCCAAATCCGGGTCTCCCTGGAGGTGCTGAGTCTCCAGATTTTGGAGCGGGCAAAAGCCTTTGAGCAGATAGCAAAGGCCATGGAACGAATATGCAGGGATTACAGGGAAAACGAAAAGCATGTGAAAAGCCTGTTTGAATGGACCGAAAATACCGGAAAAAATTTTTGATTATTTTTTGCAATGTGTGTATAGGCTTCCAAAAAAGGGGGATAATGAGATTAGTACCAAAGAAAAAAGAAATACTTATCCTCCCCTTTTTATCCGGCTCATCTGCTTTTCCTGCAGATGGGCCGGATTTTTTCAAAAATCAAACCATTACAATCTCCTCCGGATGTTCCGCCAGATGCTGGAGCAGCTCCCTGTCACGAATAATCGTTTGATGGCCCTCCTTTTCAATCACTCCCATTTTCTTTAGCATCAGCATAATTTTGGATACTGTAACCGAATGAACGCCCAAATAGCTTGCAAGCTCTGTATAGGTAAAATACTTCTGCAGCTCATACCTGCCGTTTTTCTGATCTGACAGCTCAATTAATATTCTGCACAACCGCCCTGATGTGTGGTCTTCCTTAGAGGAATGGATATGGGAAATCACCTCCATAAAGTGCCTGGAAATCCCCTCGCTGATCCAATATCCAATCTCTGGCTCCTCCTTAATCTTCCTCTCGATTACAGAAAATGGAATTTTATATAATTCGCATTTTGTTTTTGTGTATAAAGAGCAAAAGCTATAGAGAGAATGAATCCCGGAAGCGCCTTCGTGGGATAAAAAAAGCGGAACACCGCCAATCAAATCTTTTTCCTTAAAATAATGGTAAATAATCTCCTCCCCGTTCTGAGTGAAGCGCAGCAGAGCACAGACTCCTGATATCAGATAATACGCTGTATTTTCATGGTTGTTAATAGATGAAAAATACTGATTTTTGTCTAAATGTATTTTTATGGCATCTTTACATAAAAAATCTAAAAATCGGTCCCGCTCCATTTTTCTCTCCCTTTCTTTCATAAAAATGTATAATTTTTAAGTTTTTTTGTACTCGTTTTTGTCAATATTTAGTAATTGCTATTTTTTTAACGCATTCTGTATGTTACTATATTAACAGAGTACTCGAATAATTTCAACTGATAATCATTTCAACACAAAAGGAGAAATACCATGAAATCAAAATCCATGTACTATCTTAACTGTCTGATCGGAATTTTGATTATGCTGATTTTCTGTTTTATCCCTCCCTTTGGACCTGTTACAGAAACAGGAGTCAGGGTATTGGGTGTATTTCTGGGTACGATGTATCTGTGGACTTTTGTAGATACCTTATGGCCCAGCCTGATGGGTGTCATTCTGTTAGGCTTTACTGGCTTCAACAGCTTTAATGCTTTGCTTAGCTCCACCTTTGGCAGTCCTATTGTCATTATGCTGTTCTTTGTCATCATGCTGACCGGAGCCATCACAGAAGAGGGAATCTGTGAATATATATCCAGGTGGTTCATCACCCGCAAAATCAACAATGGCCGGCCCTGGATTTTTACTGCCATGCTGCTTCTTGGTGTGTACCTTTTGTCAGTCCTGACAGCCCCCAGTCCGACCATATTTATTTTCTGGCCGATTCTTTACAGCCTGTTTGCTGCTTTGGGCTACAAGGAAGGAGACCGCTATGCTTCTCTCATGCTGATCTCCGTGGTGATGGCTGCTTCCTACGGCTTTGCAACCACTCCGTTTAAAGGTGCATTGCCAGGACTTTTAGGCAATTACGCAAAAATAACCGGAGAACCCATTGCCTATCTGCCCTACATGGCAACCGCAGTCCTTATATCCCTTGCCTCCCTGGCTGCCATCCTGCTGCTGATGCGCTTTGTCCTAAAGCCAGATGTCACCCGGCTGAAACAAATTGATGTCAGCTTATTTGACCAGACTCCCCTGCCGCCCATGAATCTCCGGCAGAAGGCGTTAAGCTTTGCCCTTGCTTTTTTTATCGTTTGGGTGCTTGCCCCGTCCCTGCTTCCCAAAGGTCCTATCAGGCAGCTTCTGAGTGATACGCAAAATACGATTCCTGTATTTATCATTGCGGTCTGCTGTTTGGTACACATAGATAATAAGCCCTTGGTAGCTTTTAAAAATATTGCGTCCAAATACATGATCTGGCCAGTAATCCTGATTGTCGGTTCCGCGCTGACCATTGGCAATGCCCTGACTGATGAATCTACTGGCATTACACTTTTGCTGAAACAGGCATTGACTCCTGTCTTTGAAGGACAAAGTCCCCTGGTCTTTACCATCCTGATGGTGGTCATTGCCTGTATTCTGACCAATGTGTGCAACAACATGGTAGTTGGTATGCTGTTAATCCCAATTATCTGTGTCTTTTCCCAGCAGATGGGGATTGCCTCCGCAGCAATCACCAGCCTGTCTATGTACATGGTGTGTATCGCAGTGGTGACACCTGCTGCTTCCACCACTTCAGCCATTCTCCACGGAAACACCAGATGGCTGAAAACCGGCGAGGTGTACAAATATGGTATCCTGATGACTCTCATCAGCCTGATTACTGCTTTGGCTGTCGGCCTTCCCATTGCCGGGATTTTCTTCTAACAAACAAATTTTTCTTCTAACAAACGAAAGGAGCTATGATGAAACAACATATGATTGACCAGCAGTTTGCAGCAGAACAGGCGTATCTCAAGGAGCTTCGCCGCCTGCACCCTTCCATTGAAATGCCCTTTGTCCGGTTAAACCCCTATCTCGTCACCCCTCTCACTGCTGTAATTGCATTCTATACAGAAACAGAGGTTCCGGTTACTATGACTGTAACCGGGTTGGAACCTGCCGGAAATATCACCAAAACCTTTCCGCCTGCT
The DNA here is from genome assembly GCA_949948825.1 of uncultured Clostridiaceae bacterium. Classification (GTDB taxonomy): domain Bacteria; phylum Bacillota; class Clostridia; order Lachnospirales; family Lachnospiraceae; genus Brotaphodocola. The sequence goes on along the minus strand of CATLIJ010000031.1, from coordinate 4,864 downwards.
ATGGAACACGTGCTTCCTGTGCTTGGCCTCTATCCTGGACAAGACAATGTGATTGAACTTAGCCTTCCTGACGGAAGAAAGCATTTGGTGACAATCACCACAGATCCTCTGGATTCTGCAGTAAAGCTTCCAGAGTCCATTCATACTACAGCAGAATATATGGAGGGACAGCTGATGTTTCTCATCCCGGCCATGGGCGCTCTTCCTGCTGCCTATGATTACCGCGGGGACTGCCGGTGGTATTGTACGGAAAATCTTACCTTTGCCCTCAAGGATCTGCAAAACGGACGATTTTCCATTGGTTCCTCCCGTTTGATGGAAAAGCCTTATTATACCACAGGACTGCTGGAAATGGATCTGGTCGGAAAAATTTACGCAGAATACCGCCTGCCGGGTGGTTATCACCATGACCAGTTTGAGATGGAGGATGGCAGCCTTCTTGTGCTGACGGAATGTTTTGAGTCAGGTACAGTTGAAGATATGTGTGTATGGATTGACAGAAAGAATGGCAGCATCAAGAAAACCTGGGATTTCAAAAAAATCCTTCCCAGGAATGCTTCTCCGTCTGGCAGCTGGAGCGCCCACGACTGGTTCCACAACAATGCCTTGTGGTATGACAAAAATACAGATTCCATCACACTTTCCGGCCGCCACCAGGATGTGCTGATCAACATTGATTTTCAGACCGGAAGCTTAAACTGGATTCTGGGCGATCCACAGGGCTGGCCAGAGAATCTGGTGAAGGATTATTTCTTAAAGCCTGTGGGCAATCTGGAATGGCAATATGAACAGCATGCCTGTATCATCACTCCCAACGGAGATCTGATGACCTTTGACAACGGCCATTTCCGTTCCAAAGATCCAAAGCATTACCGTTTGGGAAAAGACAACTATTCCAGAGGCGTGCGGTACCACATTGACTGGAAAAACCGGACCGTGGAGCAGGTATGGCAATACGGTAAAGAAAGGGGATGTGAATTCTTTTCCCCTTATATTTCTAACATTGATTATTATGGAGAAGGACATTATATGGTTCATTCCGGAGGAATCGCCACCCTGGACGGAATCACCTGCGAAGGGGTAGGCTCCCGGAGATATTTTGAAAATAAATCCGTCCGTCTGGAATCAAAGACAGTTGAGCTTGTAGATGGAGAGGTGGTTTATGAGATGTGCCTGAATGCCAATTATTACAGAGCCAAAAAACGCGCCTTATACAAAGAAGGCTTTAACCTGACCTTAGGCGAAGGCCAGCTCCTGGGAACCCTGGGCGTCACGCCAGAATTCAGCACCATTGCAGAAACTTCCTGTCAGTCAGACTGCCTGCCGGAAAAATATCAGGTCCGGTTTACAGAAGAAAAAGACCGATACACCTTCCAGGGTACGTTTGAAAAGGGACAACTTGTCATGCTGGTGCTGGATGGCGGCGGAGACAACAAACATAGTTATTTTATCTCCACCTCCGCCCAATCCTTTACTGCCATGTGCGTGGGAACCTTCCAGTCCTCAGAGCGTATGGTTGATTTCAAACTGAATAAGTGCGGTCTCAACGGTACATATGAGGTCTTTCTGATTGTTGATGACACCATGTACCAGATGAACCTTACCATAACAGGGTAACTACTGGGACATGGTCTCCACAGTCACGCCCTCATAAAAAAACGTTAAAATATCCTCATACCCCATACCCTCCTTTGCCATCCCCTGGGCTCCGTTCTGGCTCATTCCCACGCCATGTCCGTAGCCTCCCCCATAGATTTCAAAAAGCCGCACCCCGTTTTCGTCCTTTCCTCCAGGTTCAATGATCAGAAATCCGCTGGGCAGGGACTTCCACCCTGTGGCAGTCCCTCCGCTTTTCTGGTGAATGGTCAGCCTCTCATCTCCCAGGGCGGCCCGAATCCGGTCCTGTCCGGTAATTCTAGCCTCCCCCTGGCTGCCCTTTACCAGCAGCTCCCAGGCCACGCCCCCGGCTCCCCGCTTCACCACCTGAACCGACTCCACCTCTCCCACATTCTGGATATTGTCCGACAAAATCCGGGCATTGGTGGTCACATTCCATCGATAATAGGGGAAAGACGAATCATAAGCCGGATAATTCTTATTTTTGATAAATGCCGCAAAATCCTCATTGGAGGTAAGCTCCAGGCTTTTCCGTCCAGGCTGTAAGGATATGCTTTTCAAATAAGGCGTCAGCTCCGGATCACTGCCCCACACGCTGCTGTCTGCCGTGTTGCCGCAGGAAGTGGAAAAATAATAGGTCGTAATTGGCTTCCCCTCATAAAGCAGCATTTTTCCATAGGTTTCCTCCACTGCTGCTCCGGTCCGCTCATCTGTCCCCATATTGTTATAAACCTGAAAATTCGTGCTGTCATCTACATGAGCCCCATATCTCTGATAGGTATTGCTCTGAATCTGCATATAGGCATAAGTCCGGGCGCAGACTGCCTGAGCCTTCAAAGCCTCCTTCTCATAGCTGGATGGCATCTCACTGGGAATGACCTTTTTCAGATAATCCTCCAAATACAGTTCATTGATCAGAATCAGCCCCTCCTCTGTGTCCACCAGCTCCAGACGGCCTCCATAGCAAGGGTTGGCATCTGACCGTTTCATGGAGCAGACCCGTATCTCCCCGCCGTCTCTGGCAGTGACAATCATTCTTCCCTCTGCCAGACGCTCATCTCCCGGCACAAAGGCAATCTCCTCCCCTGCCCCGGTCTCTGTCACCTGATCTCCCACAGTCAGGGTCAGAGGCGTATCTCCGGACAACGTAATGCCAGAATGGTACAGCCCGCCAAAGCCTTCATTCATAATCAATACCCGAATGGTCTTTGCCTCAAATTCCCGCACTGTCAGCACAGCGCAGATCTTCCCCTTTGCCACCACATATTCCTGGTTCTCATATCCTACCAGCACATCCTCCAGGCTCTGTTTTGTCAGTCCCCCATAGGTTTTTAAAACCTTATATTCCTCGTCAAACGGCACCAGGCCATACCCTTCAATCTCCACTCCCTCCGGCTGAACGGACAAAAGCTTTCCGGTAATCCGCTCTGTCTTTACCGAAACCTTTGTGATCTTTCCATGGTCCAGTTGGATATCCGCAAGATTATGTAAATATTTCTCTGTTTTCTTCGATTTTTTTGCAAAGGGAATCTGCCGCTCAATCTCTCCCACATACACGGACAGCCCCTCCTCATCTCCATCCACCAGCCAGACATTCCGGTATGTGACCTGTTCCCCATTGTCAGACAACACATGGATCATCTCATTTCCCCGCACATACACATTCAGCTCATGGTCAATGTACCCATCCAAAGCCAGACCTGCAAACCCGGTTTCTCCCAGGCTGGTATGAGCCACCCAGGGCGGCGTCCCAGGCACATTCTCCACAGTTCCATAGATGCAGATATCCCTCTTCTCTACCTGCCCCTCCTCATCCGCTGCTTTCAGCAAAGAATCATACAAAAGCCACCACATTTCCTCTGGAAAAGGCTTTTCCCGGTTCTTCCGGTTAGCCCCAACCCGCTCCTCAAGCTCCGGAGACACCATGGCTGCAAGCTTCTCTGCCTCCCTGTAGGTCAATGGCTCCCTGTCGCAATCCTTTGGCAGTGTATCCTTGTCAGACAGATATCCCTGTTCATACAGATAATCCATATAAGGCACATACCACTGTTCCAGATCCTTTGCCGAGAAATGGGACGCCCCATATTCCTTCTGCCATGCCTCAAGCTCATCTGGAGACATAAGCGCAAGAACCAGAGACTTTGCTGCCATTGCCCTGGAAATTCCCTCTCCTTCTTTCTCATGGAAAAGAATCACTCCCACAAGAAAGATAATCACTAAGGGAATCATTATCACCCATCCAATCAATCTTCTTCTTTTTGCCAGATATCTTCTACTTTTCAATGTAGGCCTTATTCTCCTCATCAATATAATTCAAACCATCATACTGATCAATATCTGTGGAAAGCTGCCGCTTGGCCAGCAGCCAGGTCACAAGCTCTGTCACCAGCTTGTAGAACACAGCAAAGGTAGGTACGCCGATAATCATGCCCACAAATCCAAACAATCCTCCAAACAGCAGAATGGAAAACAGCACCCAAAAGCTGGAAAGCCCTGTGGAATCTCCCAAAATCTTTGGCCCTAAGATGTTGCCGTCAAACTGCTGCAGTAAAAGAATAAAGCCCAAAAACCAGAAGCATTTTACCGGACTGACCAGCAGGATTAAAAACGCGCTGGGAATCGCCCCAATAAACGGCCCGAAAAACGGGATTACATTGGTCACACCCACAATCACGCTGATCAGCAGCACATAGGGCATTTTCATAAAATTCAGCAGCACAAAACATAAAATCCCGATGATCAGGGAATCCACCAGCTTTCCGATAATAAATCCGCCAAACACCTGATGTACATATCTTCCCTCTTCCAATACTTTATTCGCAAGCTTCAGAGGGAATACCCCATAGAGAATCATTTTCAGCTGAGTCAGCAGCTTTTCTTTCATATTTAAAAGATATACCATCACAATCATGCCAATTAAAATGTTCTTTAAAACATTCAGCACAGTGAACACTCCGCTGGACAGACCGCTGATAAAGCTGTAAATCTTGTCCATATTGGGAATCACATCCGTATTCAGCCAGGTCTGCAGCTGGGATACTGCCATGCCGTAGTATTCCATGACAATCATTTCCAGATCCGGATCATCTGCCAGAATCTGCTCCAGCCGAAGCTGCAGATTGTAAATGCTGTTCGGCAGCGCCTCAATGATTCCCACAATACTGTCCCGCAGCTGGGGAAGAAGCATGGAGGCCAGCCCCACTACCACTGCAATCAAAACAGCCACACTGAAAAAAGTGGCCAGAGA
>CATLIJ010000030.1 GCA_949948825.1 uncultured Clostridiaceae bacterium | reverse complement strand
TTCTTCTGGCATATAAAATGTCATTAATACAGGAATATCTAATTCCTGCGAAATCCAATCATAAGCATTATCTAAATCATCACTATTATATCCAATATTTGTATTATACCGAATCTGAACATTTTCCTTCCCATCTCTTGGATAAATCATAAACTGATACCCATTCTTCGCCACCGAACTAATCGCTCCTCTTCCCAGCAGCGCCCCAATCACCACCCCTATCACAGCCACTCTCTTTATATTCCCACGGCTCCACTTTTGCCAGGTTCTCTTTTTTGTCTGCCTTTGCTGCACTTCCATTTGAATTTCCATTTCCGCCTGGGCGCATTTTTCTGTATGAATCCGGCTCTTTTCCATCATCTCTTCTTCTGCATGGATGCGCTTCATCAATCTTGCAAACTGTTCGTCCGCGCTTTTATCCATTGCTTCTGCGACTTCCGGATGCGCTGCCTTTTCCTCCTCCCATAACCGTTCTGCCTCTTCCATCTCCATAAGCAGAAGCAGATCCTCATCCTCCATATCATCTGCCCCTGTAAGCAGGGAGTCTATGGAATCTTGTTTTTCCTCATACAAATCCTTCACAATATTCCCTCTCCATTTTCCCCCAAAGCTTCCATCTCTTTCTGCCTGAACTGAGGGTTGACTTTTTTGCAGTTATGGTTACTATAATAAATAAACAGATTCTTCTGGAGAATCGAAACCAATGCAATGGAGGCTTCTTTATGAAAAAAATCGTTTTGACCGGCGGCGGAACTGCCGGACATGTCACCCCCAATCTGGCTCTCCTCCCGTCTCTTAAGGAGCGTGGCTATGAAATTCACTACATCGGTTCCTATAATGGTATTGAACGAAAGCTGGTGGAAGGAGCTGGTATTGACTATGATGGCATCTCCTCTGGTAAGCTTCGCCGCTATTTTGATCTGAAGAATTTTTCAGATCCATTTCGTGTTCTGAAAGGCTGGGGGCAGGCATTAGGTCTGATCCGGAAATACCGTCCGGATGTTGTATTTTCCAAAGGCGGATTCGTCTCTGTACCTGTGGTTCTGGCAGCCAAACATTACAAAATTCCAACCATTATTCATGAATCTGACATGACGCCGGGACTTGCCAACAAAATCTGCATCCCATCTGCATCCAAGGTATGCTGCAATTTTCCGGAAACCCTGCCCTACCTTCCTGCTGAAAAAGCAGTTCTGACTGGTTCGCCTATCCGCAAGGAACTGTTGGAGGGAGATCGTCTTACAGGTCTGAATTACTCCGGCCTTTCTGCCAGCCGACCTGTAATCCTGGTAATTGGAGGCAGTCTTGGATCTGTTGCAGTCAATCAGGCAGTGCGCAGCTGTCTGCCAAAGCTTCTGAAAACCTATCAAATCATACATATCTGCGGAAAAGGCAATCTGGAAGAAAGCCTGATCGGAAAAAGCGGGTATGTACAATATGAATATGTGGATACTCCGCTGCGCCACTTGTTCGCTGCTGCTGATCTGGTTCTGTCCCGTGCAGGAGCTAACTCCATTTGCGAAATTCTGGCTTTAAGAAAGCCAAATGTGTTGATTCCTCTTTCTGCCTCTGCCAGCCGGGGAGACCAGATTCTCAATGCCCGCTCCTTTGAAAAACAAGGCTTCTCCACAGTTTTGGAAGAAGAGCAGATAACGGATCACCTGCTTTTTGATGCGATTGAAAATACTTATCAAAACAGGCAAAAATTTGTTACTGCCATGGAGCAAAGCACTCTCAAGGATGCGGTCTCTACCATTATCAATCTGATCGCAGGTTATGCAGAAGTGTAATTAGAACCAATGTCATAATGTTGGGGTCAAAAGGTATTTTGACCCCTATGATACCGCGGATTGCTCTGCATTTCATGTTCTTCTCTTGCAGACTCTTTTCCACCAATTAACTTAATGACATTGCCCCATAAACTCCAATCTTTTCTGTCTCAACAAGAGCTTCTCCCACAGGGACGATATTTTTCCGGCTCTTCTGGACACAGGACTTTTCTTAAGTGCTTTCTTCCTCTTGACAGCCTTGCCCGACATGCGTCTGAACTGATATCCAGAATCTCACTGACCTCAGACATTGGCTTGCCTTCAATAATGTTCAGCATAATTACCTGCACCCAATCCTCTCTCATTTCGGAAAGGGCATGTATTACTTGCTCCAGCTCCTGATGTTCCAGAAAAACACTCAGGCTGTCACGTCAGTATTGATGACTGTGCCAACAGATCATTTCCTGAATCGTTGTAGGGTCATAATAGGTTACTGGACGCGCCTCCTGCTTTCTGTAATAATCCACGCACAGATTTTTTACAATCTTGGATAAGGTTGCTTTGATCTGTCCTTCCGGCCAGTCGATTGGATAATGAAAGTAATATGCAGCAAATGTATCTTGTACAAAATCATCAATCTCATCTACTGGAATATCTTTGTTTCTTGCAACGATCCGCACTAATGGCATGTACCTTTTGAAAAAGGCATTGAATCGCTGTTCTTCTGAATAGTTATTCACGTTATATCTTCTCCATTCTGCATGTGCAATGCCTCTTTGATGATTTCAGCTGTTTTTGTAAGCTCTTCTGCCTCTTCCTTCCCTGGTGTCCAGCTTACCATTACCGGGCCTCCCTCATAGCGCGGAATTACATGCACATGAAGATGAAATACAGTCTGTCCTGCACTGGCGCCATTATTCTGCACCACATTAAATCCGCTGGCGCCAAGACCAGCTTTCATGGCATTACCAATCCTTGCTGCTAACGGAAACAGTTTTGCTGTCACTTTCTGGTCTGCCGTACAGAGATCTTTAAAATGGTGTTTCGGTAAAATCAGCCCATGACCTTTAGATGCTGGTCCCATGTCAAGAATTACCCGGAAGTCCTCATCCTCATAAACAGTTGCAGAGGGAATCTCGCCATTTGCTATTTTGCAAAAGATACAATTATCCTCTTTCATACTATTCCTCCTTTTTCTATATTATTTTTCCCAAAAGTCCCACAAAAGACTTCTAAAAATAATACCGAGAACCGTATTCCACTCTATAAATCATCTTATTGTAAGGTTGGTAATGTCATGGATTCTATAGCGCAAAATAAAAATATTCAAAGATAATCAGAGTATTATTGATATTAGCCCCTTCAAATTATATTGCCCCATATCTGCCATCTCTAATTTCTGATGATAGCTGCCCCCCAGCTTTTATTGTCGAATATTGCACTCTATATTATCACTATTTTCCCATAAGATAGGTCAATATATCAGACGGTCCTTATATCACCCCTTATCTACAATCGGATAATATTGAAAAATTGCAAGCCAATCACCCATCTGCTGCTATTATATTTCCGAAGCTTAGGCACCTTAGAAATTGTCCTGAAGTCAGGCGGGCCTGACTCTGGCCCGCTGCCATCATATGAATAAACTTCGAATCATTGACAGGATCTTCAGGACAGCTCCCCATAATCTACATCCTTGTATTTCTTGTTTATTTTCAATTATTTCATCTCTTCCATAGTAGGATAAGACGCAATCGCTCCATGGCCCATCACACTCCTGCCACAGAACTTATTGGCAAATGTCAGATAACGCTCCATCTGTTCCTCTGTTAAATCATTCAGGCTGGACGGTGTCACTCCATCTGCTGAGAGACAGTAAAGCAAAGAACCGATAAAACCATCTCCAGCTCCTGTTGTATCTACAGCCTTCACCTTCATTCCCGGCGCAAATGCGTGGGCATGGCGGGTATAGCACTCTGCACCGTCAGAGCCCTTGGTGTAAATCACCAGCTGGGTATTGCCAGTCAAAAGCTGCGGAATCGCTTCTTTTATATCCGTGGAGCCAGTAATAAATTCCAGCTCCTCATCAGAAATCTTCAGCACATGAGCCATAGGTGCAAATTCACGGACTACCTTTTTCAAAGCATCCAGATCCTCCCACAGGGCAAATCTGAGATTCGGGTCAAAACTGACCAGAGCTCCTGCCTCAGATGCATACTGAACTGCCTGCCGGTGAGCTTCCTTCATGGGAAAATCTCCCAAAGACACAGAACAAAAATGAAGCCCGAAAATATCGGAAAACCATTCCTTCTGAATATCTGATTTGTCCATCAGCATATCCGCCCCCGGCTTCCGATAAAAAGAAAACTCCCGGTTCCCGTCCTCTTTTAATGCGACAAACGCTAAAGAGGTGTTCGCCAGGGTTGTCCGCTTTACATATTCACAGCCAATCCCGCAGGAAACAAACTCATCCGCAATCTTGTCTCCAAATGGGTCTGCGCCCAGCTGTGTAATCATAGATGCTTCTCCCCCCAGCTTTACATAAGCTCCGCACACATTGGCCGGCGCTCCTCCCACTGCAGGCGCAAAAGCAGATACGTTCTTCATTTCCTTCCCGGACTCTGAGGGGATAAAATCAATCAATGCCTCTCCAATCGCCAATAACCGTTTCATAATTCCTCCTCCATGGCAAACATTTTTAATGATTTAATCATAATATATTTTTTCCAAAAGAGCAACGAAAAAATAGCATTTAAGGAAATTTTAACCAGAAGAAAAGGCAGGATATGAAAATATTCCATATCCTGCCTTTTCCTCTGCTGCTCTGTTTCACTCTTATAAATTCTCTCTGAAAAAATGCTCCATGGCTGCAATAGCCTCTTCCTCATCCACGCCCTCCGCAGAAACCAATACCGTATCCCCCTGCTTAACCCCCAGGCCCATAATCATCATCAGCTTTCTTCCGTCTGTAGATCTTCCGTTTGCCTCCAATGTGATTCTGGACTTATATTTCCTGACCTCCTGCACAAACATACCCGCCGGACGGGCGTGGAGTCCCAGTATGTCCGTAATGGTATATTCAAATGTTTTCATTTTGTTTCTCCTTTGTCACTCCAGGGTTTACTCAAGCGGCGCCTGATAAAAACCGCCAAAAAAGTTTTCTGTTTTCAGTATGTTCACAATAATATTCGGATCCTGAGAATGCATCAGCCTTATGATTTCCGACGCCTCATAGGAGGACACAACCGTATGGAGCAAATACATTTTTTTACCGCTGTAACCGCCCACTGCCTCCACACAGGAAATGCCATGGCGGTATTTCCCCACATATTCCCGGATGACGTCCTCTGCTTTTGTTGTAGTGATTTGAAGGGTTACTCTTTCGTACCGGTGATGGAACGCGGAGATAGTCTTGGTGGAAACAAACTGAAAAATAATCGAATACCCTGCATAGCTCCAACCGGAAATATAACCAAAAATGCAGAGGATCATCACATTGCCCACAAACACATACTCCCATATGGAACGCCCTGTTTTGTTGGAGACAAAAAGTGCGATAAAATCCGTACCGCCTGTGGACGCATTGCCCCGCAGCGCCACAACAATACACATACCATATACAAAGCCGCCGAAGACCACATTCAGCATCAAGTCGTCAAACATGGGCTGAAAATGAAAAGTCTCCAAAAAGAAGCTGGCAAGAAATACCTGCAGCAGGGAAAACAAAGTAAACCGTGTGCTGATGCTCTTACAACAAAGAAGCGCAACTGGTATATTTAACAACAGCATTCCCAGGGATATGGAAAAGCTCTTGCCATATACTCCTGCTATGGCATCAAACAATATCGCCACACCGGTAAAGCCGCCGGAAAGAAGATTTGCCGGACGCACAAAAACCTGAATGGCATATGCCTGTATAAACGCTGAGGCAATGACAGCTCCAAGGGTGATCAGCCGTCTTACCACAACATATTGCTTCCACCTTGCTAACATTTTAAAAATCTCCTTTAAATATCAAAAAACTCCTTTATCAATTACTGTTTTCCCTCAAATGCCGCCACCTTTTCCATCAGTCTGCGCACCAGCTCTTCTGACACCACATCATATTGGCTCTCCCGTTCTCCTGGCGCAATGCTGTAAGAAACACTTCCCCGGACTGTGGTTGGATCTGTATGCCATGCCTTGCAGGAGCTGTGAACCTGGCTGATTCCTGTTCTTTCCATCAAATCACAGGCATTGGAGGCATTCACTCCGCTGCCAGCCAGAATTTCTATCTTATCCCCAAAACGTCTCTGAAGCTCACCAATCAGCTCTGCACCCTCCAGAGCAGTCTGCTTTAACCCGCTGGTCAGCACACGATGTACTCCCATGGAAATCAATCTCTCCATTGTTTCAAAGGGATCGTCAGAGCAGTCAAAGGCGCGGTGAAAGACAGCTTCCTTCCCAAAGCTCCGGATTATCTCCAAAAGTCTCTGATTCTTCTCCAAATCCAAAGAAGCATCTTCTCTCAGACAGCCAAAAGCAATCCCATCCGCCCCATGCTCCAAAAGGCTCCGGCATTCCCTCTCCATGACCATGAACTCCTCTTCTGTATAACAAAACCCGGCTCCCCTTGGACGCACCATGGCAACTACCTTCAGCTTTGGAAATTGTTCCTTCACCAGACAAAGGGTGGATATGGTGGGAGTCAGCCCCCCTAACATAAGAGCGCTGTTTAGCTCAACCCTCTTTGCCCCGCCCAAAGCTGCCTGCTTGGCATCATAAAAGCTGCCGCAGCATACCTCTGCCACATAATTTCCATTCATTCTGATTAAACTCCCTTCTCCTGTCTATCCATTTTCCTCAATCCTGAAGCATCCCCAAATGGTACAAAGCAAGGGCATATATCTTTGCATTGGCAATCAAATCCTCAATCTTCATCCACTCATTGGGATTATGTCCAATGCCTTTCTGCCCTGGAAAGCTTGGACCAAAGGGAACAATCCCCGGCATGGCTTTGGCGTAAGTCCCGCCAGTGGTAGTCACTGGTGTTCCATCCTGTCCTGTCACCATCTCATAGCAGCGTTTCATCACTCCCATCATAGGACTGTCCTTCTCAAATACCACTGGATTGTAGTTGTGAACCAAAGTCACTGGAAGCTCTCCTGCCTTTTCCTGAATCTTATCCAGAATCTCCTGAATGCCATATCCTCCCGGATAGCTTAAGGAAGCCTCAAAATATGGTCTTTCTCCTTCTAAGGCAAGCTTGTAATTCCGCATCTCCATCACTCCATATTCCGGATGGACAAAATCAATGCCCAGGCGGTCTCCATTGTTTTTGGCTCCAATAAAGTACTGGGTGACAAAGGCAAAAAAGTCATTAAGGCTGCTGCTCTTTTCTCCGTCCTTCCAAGCCCATATCCGCACAACTGCCCGCCCCCGCTCAGCATAGACCACCGGAAATTTGCAGTCCGGAGTAAAACCATAGACAGGAGCCTTCTCCCGCTCCAAATAATATTTCAAGTCTCCAAAGCCAGATTCCTCATCACATCCAAAGATAATGCGAATCCGCCGCTTTGGTTCATAGCCCAACCGCTTTAAGGCATAAAGCCCATAAAGGCAGGCCATAACTGGCCCTTTATTGTCCAGAATCCCCCGGCTGTATATGGTGCCGTTTTCCACATATCCGCTAAAGGGCGGCTGTCTCCAGCCATCTCCCACAGGCACTACGTCTACATGGCCAATGGCGCAGACATAATCTGCGCCCTGACCATATTCTGCATAGCCAATATAGTTATCAAGATTCGTTGTGGAAAATCCCAGCCGGCTGCTGATTTCCAGAGCCTTGTCAAGGGCAGCCCGAACCCCTCTGCCAAAGGGTGCTCCCTCTTTGGCCTCTGCCTTCACACTGTCAATCTTCACCAGCTCCAAAATCCCATCTATCATGGAATCCTTCAGAGCCTCTACCTCTTTCAGAATCCTGTCTTCCATAAAACTCCCCTGTTCTGTGAACGATTCTTTATTCCTCTATTGGCGCCATCCGGGTTTTCATGTAATTATCCATCCACTCCTGGGACGCCACCTCCATGGTGCAATGTCCGTCCTCCTGCCTTGTTACCAGATAAACCGTAGTCTCCAGCTCCTCTGTGCAGACAGCAATGGAAAATCCCTCTATGTTTGTAGCCACTCCCCATTCTCCCTTTTGGTTCATGGCAATCAGGGACAGATCTCCGGCCTCACCCCGGCGTTCCTTCAGCTCCTGGTCCAGTCTGGCCACAGCCTTTTCACAGGCATCCTGAGGATGCATGCCTTCTCCCATAAGACGTACAATCTCATAAGAAATGCAGCCTTTCATCAGATCCTCTCCCAAACCGGTGGCTGCTGCGCCTCCAATCTTAGAATCCGCATAAAAACCAGAACCCACAATGGGGGAATCCCCCACTCTGCCTTTTTTCTTCATAAATAAGCCGCTGGTGGAAGTGGCTGCTGTCATTTTCCCCTGTGTATCCAGGCATACCATACCTACAGTATCATGGCCGGAATATGGCTTTAAGGTCTGGCTTTGTTCCTTTACCCGTTTCCGGTAATGAGCCTTTGCACGGTCTGTCAGCATATTCTTGCGCTCAAAGCCTTCCTTGTGAGCAAATTTCTCTGCTCCCTCTCCAACCAGCACGCTGTTTACCTTCTCATGGCTCAAACGCCTTGCAATAGATACAGGATTAGCATAATCCTTAATCGCCGCCACAGCTCCCACGTCAAAGGTATCTCCATCCATGAAAGCTGCATCCAGCTCCACTTCCATCTCCTCATTAGGCAGTCCGCCGTAGCCTACAGATTTATAATAGGGAAAATCCTCCACTTCACGCACAGCTGTCTCAATGGCATCACCGGCATTTCCCTTTTCTTTTAACAGCTGGCAGCCCTTTTCCACTCCTTCTGCTGCCATTCTCCAGGTTGCAATCATACCCCACATAGCACGTTCCTCCTTGGCCAATGCTTCTTAATAACACACATCCTGTTTCAGCTTTTCCAGAGCCGGGTCCTGATCTGCCATGGCTTTTGCCACCTTGCAGATATTCTTTAATGCATCATTCAGTCCCATGCCGCCTTTTTTGGGAGTTTTCACAATAACTACCTTATCCTTATAGGTCTGAATCGTGTCCACGTTCTCCTCTGACATAGCTGCAAAAGCTTTCACTCCAGTAGTGTTATTGATATCATCTGCCACACGGGCTGCCATTGCTCCATAGTCCAGGAAATTAAAAGCTGGCCCGCAGATTACCACATCTGGCTGAAGCTTTTTGACCATGGCGCAAAGCTTCCGGCTCACCTCTGCAGGGTCTGCCAGATAGGTGCCATTGCCGCAGCAAAGGCAGGCAGCTACATGTCCATCCATTTCCTTGAGAAACGGCTGCATCATCACAGCAGGACCTACCGGCTCCTTCTTGCCGGTTAAAGGTACCATGGTGTCATCCTTTGTGCCAAGTCCTGATTGAATCTGATCAAAAATCATCACAATTTTCATTGTTTTTTACCCCCGTTTTTCTATATTTTCTGCTTCTTATCTGATTACAGATCGTCAAAGGATAAATCATCCAGAGACAGATCATCATCGTCATCTCCTCCGTCATTGCTCTTGGTCTCATCTGCCAGATACTGTTTATCCATCATCTTAATAAACGGCATGTAGATGAACACGCCCAATATCAGAAGCAGTCCCTGAAGAATTGCTCCCTGCCAGCCTGTGGCCAGGAATCCGGAGAGGATTACCGGCATGGTCCATGGAATCGCCACGCCGCTGCACAGCGGAACCAGCCCTAAGCTCATACAGAAATAAGAGATGATAATATTAATGGTTGGAACCAGCATAAAGGGAATCAGCATCATAGGGTTCAGCAAAATCGGAAGTCCGAAAATAATCGGCTCATTGATTCCAAATACACCTGGAATAAATGCCAGCTTGCCCAGCTCCTTGATTCGTTTGGAGCGGCAGAACCAAAGCATGGCAATCAGCAGAGACAAGGTGGAGCCTGCTCCTCCGAAGGTAGCAAACAAATCCTGGAACTGCTGGCAGATAATGTTAGGAATCTCCTGACCGGCCTGAAGAGCCGCCAGGTTCTCCGCTGACAAGGTCTGCAGAATCGGGTTAAACACCGCGCCTACCACAGAACCGCCGTTTACGCCAAAGAACCAGAAGAAATGCAGGAAAATATAAGCGATTACCATTGCTGGCAATGTGTTTCCAAGCTTTAACAGCGGCGTCTGGAGAATCGTAAATACAAAATTAAATGCATTCTGGTACGGAGTCATGGCAAAAACCAGATTGATGATGAAAAATACCAGTACAGACATTCCCGCAGGAATCAGGGCTGCAAAGGATTTCTCAACCGTGGGAGGAACTCCGTCCGGCATTTTGATTACCCAGCCCTTGCTGTTTACCCAGGCATAAACATGGACAGACGCAAAGGCGCAGATAATACCTACGAAAACACCCTTGGAACCTACCCAGTTCAGGGGAATCCCAGTGACCACAGACTCCTGGAACATAATCTCATATGGCATGATTAAAAACCAGCATACCAGAGAGATGGCTGCACCAAACAGCCGGTCTACCTTTAATTGCTCGGCAAAGGAATATCCGATTCCGATTACAGCCAGTATTGCCATAATGGAAAAGGTTGCATCCGTTGGCTTTGAAAAATAGGATGCCCAGTTATCACCGAAAAACTGTGCCCAAAACTGCGTCCATCCCGGAATCGGGAAATTGGCAATCAACAGGAAGAAGGAGCCTACAATCAAAAGAGGCATAGACAGAAGAAATCCGTCCCGAATGGCAATCAGGTATTTATTTCTGCCGATCTTCTCTGCCAGCGGCATCAGAACACTTTCTAACTTGTGTAACATAATTCATTACCCCCTGTCAAATTTATCTTCTTACTTTGCTCCCTTCATCAGCTTAATTGCTGACTTCAGAACCTTCTCACCATCCATCATACCATAAGCAGTCTGGTCAATGACCTGAATCGGAATCCCTGTAGAACCAAACTGATTGACGATTTCCTGATAACGGTATTTCACCTGCGGCCCTAAGAGAATCACATCCGGATGTTTTTCCGCTACAATCTGTGCAATCTTTCCATCCGGGAAGGCTTCCACCTCAATGGGAAGATTGTGGCTGTTGGCAACTCCCTGCATTTTGCTTGCCAGCATACTGGTGGACATTCCCGCACTGCAAAATAAATAAACCCGTTTCATAATAAACCCTCCTGTTATACATTATTTTTATTGTCTTGATTTTACTGTCCCAGCTTTTTCTCCAGCTCTGCCATTTTCTCGTAGCTGGCAATCATTTCCTCTGCAATGATTTTAAAATTCTCTGCGCTCATCAGCTGATCCTCCGCGTGAATCAGAATCAGGGAGCCTCCTACCGGATTCCCCTGAGCCTCCTTCTGAAGCAAAGAAAAATGTGCTTCATGGCCTTTTAAGAACTCCTTTTGACCTGCAGCCACACATTCCCTTGCTGCCTCAAAGTCGCCCAGCTTTGCCTTCTGGATTGCTTCAATGTAACTGGATCTTGCGGTCCCTACACTTGAAATAATCTGAAAACAGGTCATCTCCAAGCCTTCCATACCTTTGTCCTCCTTAATTATTTTTTCAGAAAATGCAGCCCGTCTTTATGACTTGCTGCATTTCTTATTAGGTTGCCCTTATTATAGGACACATATTCTGTTTTGTGGCTTAATCTTATTTCACAGCTGTTAGGAAATTTATGAAATCTTCAGAAATATCTTCATTCCATAATCCGTTCAATGAATGTCTCATAATCACAGCCGGCAACCAGCTGGGCCAAAAGCTCCTGACAGCTGATCATATCGGAAATCCAGTCAAAAAATATTTTAATCATCCGCTGATCTGCCTTGTTAATGGCAAACAGCATCACCAGACGCACCTCAAAGGCTCCCCATTGAATTGGATTCCGGAGCTGTGCCACTGCAATGGTTGACCTGGTGGCAAAGGCACGGAACGCATGGGGTATGGCCAATGCGTTGGCAAATGATGTGGGAGCCATCTGCTCCCTGCTAAGGACAATATCCCGAAACTCTCCATCCACTACCCCGGCCCGTTCCAGACTTCCGCACAGACAGGAAATCACTTCTTCCGGCGTCTTTAAATCCAAGTCCTGATAATAGTGCTCCTTTCGAAGCAAATGGCCAATATGAGCGGAAAACTCCAGGCGGAACTTCTTTTTGTCCAGACTGTTCAGCATCTGCAGAATTCCAGCTTCTGTATCAGAATCTACAAACAGGCTGATGGCCAGGGTTGGTATCTCCAGCTTATGCTGAAGAGGAAATGTGGTCAGAATCAGATCTGGTTCCTCCTGCCGGATTTTCTCTTCCTCAAAATAATGAAATTGCTTCACAATCTTCATCCGGTCTCCAAACATGTCCAAAACCTTTTTCTCACACATTTCAGAAAATACCTGATTGTAAGGAAAAATCATCACTACACGGTATTTGCTGGTTTCATTGAGCCGCTCGCTTGCCGCCCCCAGATGCAGAGCAATAAAACCGCTCTCTGCCTCTGCCACCGGCATCTTGAGCACCTCCTCTAAATAGGCAACCACATACACACCCATCTCAAAAATCAGTGGATACTTTTCTTTGATTTCCTCCAAAAAGATATCTTCTAAAACCACCTTATTCTTCGTCCGTTCTACCAGACCGCGGAAATGCATCTTAAGCCCTGCCATCAAATCCTCGTCTTTGCCAAAATCTACCCGGAACACCTCATTCAGCCGGTCCAAAGCTCCCTCTACCAGCTTTCTGCTGTTCAGCCACCGTCCCCCGAATTTCATGTGGTCACTGGTATAATTGGAGGCCTGCCTGCCCATAATCACCAGGGCAAACAAGCCAATCTCCCCCTCCTGAACCTGAATATGCAGCCGTCTGGAAACCCGCTCAAAAAAGGTTTTGGAAATCTGATATTCAATGGTATCCTCAAGCCCAGCCTGAGTCTCATCCATCTGAACATAATGGCAGGCGCTCATCCGCTCAATACTGGTTCCCGCATGAAGAATCAACATGGCAAAAAGCGCCTCATGGATGGAATAATCATATTCCTCCAGAACCTTTACAAAAATATCCTTGACCTCAATCAAATCAAAATTTTTATAAAGATAAGCCAGCCGGTCCAAATTCAGGAAATTATCCTGAACCTCAGCTACCAGCAAATCCCGGTAAAGCTTTCGTTTGCTGCGTTCATCTCCCTGAATGGAGATGCGTTTCTTCTCTCTGACCAGCTTTAATCCAGGATACGGCTCAATCATTTTCCGGATTCGTTTTAAGTCGTTTTGGAGAGAATAATCGCTGATGTAAATTTGATTCTGCAATTCCAGCAAATTCAGCCATTGAATCTCAAACAGCATCCGCTGAATCATGTAAATACAGCGGGCTCCCGGCGTCTGAGGAATCTCTGTGGTTCCTGGCAGAGCCGAATCCGTGCCAAACGTCTTTTTTTCAGACAGATGTACTATATTTGCAGAAGACACCCGGTAGCCCATACGCATATTAGATTCCACCGGCGGCGGAACCATGGATTTGTTAATCGCATCAATATCTGAACGGATAGTTCTGTCTGTAACCTCCAAAAGCTTTGCAAGCTGTTTGCTGGTCATCCAGCCTTCTTTTTCAATCAGAATAGAGAGCAATCGTTCCTGTCTTTTATTCGGCATCCTAATTCACTCTCCTTTCTTATTCGCTTCCCTTCCTTTAAAAAGACAATCCCGCCTTTTATAAAAAGGCAAAATGCTTCCAGGGCTTTGCATAATCAAGAAGAATCTGTTCATATTCCGGCAGGTGTCCAATCACATTCTTTCTTCCATCATTGGGCATTTCTTTTAGAACAATATGCAGTTCCCCTTTATATCTGCCATATTGATTGTTAAGAATCACCACATCTCCCCGCTTCAAATCCCTGGTATTGGCAGGCGGAATATCCTCTGCAGCATACACAATTCTTGTCATGGTGGAACGAAGCATATATTCACTTACATCGCCCCGCACAACATGCCCCTGATTAAAATGCAGGATTGCCTCCTCTGCTGGAGTCAGCTCTTTCTCCAGACAAATGCCAAAGGTAAGCACATATGGATTTACTGCTGCACAGGCAGCAAGCTCTTCCTTTGTTGCATAGGCATTGGCAATAAGTACATCATCTACCATGCCAGTGGCAAACATATGGCGCACCTGAAAATCCAACGGCGTCTCACGATGCATCTCCAATGTACAAAGCCCCTCTGACAAAGGCCACGGACCAACTGCCTCCTTATTCTGGCTGGACACAAAGGCTGCCACATTGAGCCCTCTGTCTTTTATATAAGAATTGCAGTCATTAAAATGCTCCAAACTGATTCCCGTATATTTCTGTGGATAGAAATTGTGGCAGGCAGTGAGCTTTTCCCTGTTTGGAAAATGATTTACCACATCCTCAACAAACCCCATCTCTGTACTGGCATTCATCTCCACCTTCAGTCCCCATGGATTAAAAGTAAGGCGGCTGGCCTTCATTCCATTAAATCCTTCATCCAGACGGATTCCATCTGCATGCATCAGAGAAAATACGCTCAGATCATCATAAGATATGCCCAGCTTTTCAAATACTGCAGGGTTCACGTCCAAAAATACCTCCATGCCATTTTCATGGGCAACATCAATACGGGAACGAAACTTTTCCATCAGCTCTTCCTTCGGCTCATCTCCCATACTGAGCAGACAGGTAAACACCCGCTTAAATCCATATTTGCCTGCCAATCTCAGATACTCCAAATCCTTCTCAAGCTCCGAATGCTCCGGATAAATCGATAATCCCAGTTTTGCCATAATGTCCTTCTCCTTTTCTGGTTATTTTCTATCTGTTATCATAACCCAAAAACGGGCAACCATACAGTAATGCCATTTCACAGCTGTTAGGAAATAGACGGTTATATTATAGGGCATATTATGGAGGAATTATGAAAACAAGGGACTCCTGAGGAAAACCCCTCAGAAGCCCCTTGTTTCCTAGCTTTTTTCAGTTTTGACGATTTTTCAAATCTTAATCTTCAACGCTGACGATTTCTTTCTTGTTGTACAAGCTACAAGCCCTTTATAAGCCTTCAAATCTTGTCAAAGCCTTATTTTATC
Organism: uncultured Clostridiaceae bacterium; assembly: GCA_949948825.1. Classification (GTDB taxonomy): domain Bacteria; phylum Bacillota; class Clostridia; order Lachnospirales; family Lachnospiraceae; genus Brotaphodocola. Next base: position 649 of record CATLIJ010000030.1, on the reverse strand, counting down.
AATGTTTTGGGGAATTCTTTATTTGTGTATTTTACCATATCTTTTCATATTTTTCCATGATTTTCGGAAAATCTTTCGGAAATAATGCTTTCCGAAAAGCTATAACCATATTACTGTACAGAAAGTTTAATACTAATAAACAAATCAAGGCCTTACATTTTTCTTAAGAGTCCCCATCTGCCTCCTCTATAACCGTACAATTCCATCTGGCTGCATACTTTTGCATGTCATTTTCTATTCCATCATTGGTAGCATGTACATAGTATTGCAGTGTAATATTAATGTTGCTATGTCCGGCAATGAATTGCAATGTCTGTGGAGATATACCACTTTCCGCCATTCTTGTCAATCCTGTATGCCGCAAACTGTGTGCTGACAAATGCGGTAGTAATTCGGCTGCTCTGTTTTCTTTTATTGCCTTTGAGAGTTCGATTTTATTGTAGCTCCCCACAATCCGATCCAAAAGACGATTGACGCTATTCGGAGTCATTGGCTTTCCTGTTGAAGTAACAAACAGAAAGTCTTTACAACCATCAATCTCAACATCTCCCACTATATCACGCACATACTGGGCATATTCGATCTGTTCGTTAAGACATCGCTCAATTTCTGGATCTTTAAAATACAAATATCGAATGCCGTTTTTCGT